>JAZUKT010000236.1:0-4998 GCA_045643445.1 Eubacteriales bacterium | reverse complement strand
CTGCCGTCGTTCATGTAGATGCGGGCAGGCTTCTGGTTCGGGTTGCAGCCGTATTTCAGTTCAAATTCTTTCATGATTCTCTCCTTCTGTGCTTACGCCTGATTTTTATTGATGAGCCGTTCGTCGTACATACCGGTCGTCAAATCGATATACCGGACGTACAGGGAGATCTTGTTATCGTTGTCAAGGCCGTTCCACAGCGCCGTCGTGAATTCGTCGATATCATCGGGGATCATGACGCGCTCGGGTTCGCCCTGGAACGTCGGGATCGGGCTGCCGTCGCACACGTAGGTGTGAACAAAATGGCCGAGTCCCGGGAGTGCCGCGTAGGAGAACGTATAGCGGTTGCAGGCAGTGCCGTCCGCGTCCGCACTCTTCAGGATGCTCATATCGTAGGAGAAATCGCCGTCTTCAAAAGTGAGCAGGCCGCTGATACGGGGCGTAAAGTTCGGCTTATCCGGCTCGAATGCACGGTCGGCCAGTGCTTCGCTGAAGGATTTGCTCTGCGTCAGGCCGTTGTAGATCGT
This sequence comes from Eubacteriales bacterium, assembly GCA_045643445.1. GTDB lineage: Bacteria > Bacillota > Clostridia > Oscillospirales > CAG-272 > UMGS1696. Next base: position 4,471 of record JAZUKT010000236.1, on the reverse strand, counting down.
ATCGGTCTGATCGCCGTTCGTGACGATGAGACGGTTGCGGAAGCTGCGCACGGCGGCGTAGATGATCAGGCTCGGATCTTCGACTTTGGAGGCGTCAAACGGTTCCGTGAACACTTCGCCGTTCTTTTCGGAAAAGATGCGGTTGCGGCTGTTGGCGCTCCGCCCCATGATGAAGTAGGCGGCGCAGGCCTTCTGACCGTTCTGCGTTTTACCGATCACGATACCGCGTCCGACGTAGGAATTGCCGCGGATCAGCTCGTCGATGGCGTTGATTTTGTAAATCTCCATGATAGTTTCCTCTCCGTTCTTTTTATTCGGCTGATTGATTTTCGATGATCTGCTTCGATACGAGCTCCGCTGCCGCCGGTAGAAGCTTCCATTCGGCCTCCTCCATGACGCGCCGCTGCAGAATCTCCGGCGTATCGCCCGGCTGGACGGCCACGGCCTTCTGCAGGATGATCTCGCCGCCGTCCGGGATTTCGTTCACAAAGTGTACCGTTGCGCCCGTCACCTTGACGCCGCGCGCGAGTGCCGCTTCATGGACCCGCAGTCCGTAGAAGCCCTGCCCGCAGAACGACGGGATCAGCGACGGATGGATATTGATGATCCGCTTCTCATAATGGCGGGTGAAGTTCTCGCTCAGGATACTGAGGAAGCCCGCCAGAATGATGAGATCCGTTTTATTTTCGTCGAGGGTTTCGATCAGCGTCTCTTCAAAATCGACGCCGTACTGTTTTTTCGTGATGAGCGCCGTTTTGATACCGGCTTCCTTCGCACGGGTGAGCGCGTAGGCGTTCTGCTGATTCGAGACGACCAGCGTGATCTCACCGCTCGTGAGTTCTCCGCGCCGTTCCGCGTCGATCAGCGCCTGCAGATTCGTTCCGCCGCCCGAGACGAGCACGGCGATCCGCGCACGTTTTGTCGTTTCACTCATGATTTCTTCCCCACTTTACCAAGCACCGGCAGAAGCAGTCCGCCGATCGTATTGCCGAGGATGACGATCCAGATGAAGCCGCACGCCTTCAGCGATACGATGCCCGATGCGGCGAAATAATACATATCGGCGATCGAGTGCTCGAATCCGCTCAGGATGAAGACGGGAATGCAGAACACGATGCCGGCGATCGTCTGCTTATCGCGGTAGATGCTGACGGCGAGGTAAATGAGCACGCCGCACAGAATCGCCCGGATGAGCGTCTGCAGCGGTGTCTGTGCCGCCAGTTTACCTTCGCAGAGCGTTTCGGCCGCCGCGCCGATCGAGGGAATCGCGTACCGCATGGCATAGCCGAAAACGACCGTACCGATGAGGTTGCCGAGGAGGCCGAGCAGCAGCACCGACCACGCTTCCTTCGAGCTGTCGGCCGCGATGTAGCAGATCTTGCCCGTGAAGAGCGAGTAGCCCTTGATGCAGATGCAGAGGAGCGCCACGGCGAAGAGGACGGCACCGACGACTTTATTCTCGCAGGAGAGGAACACGGCGCCGCCGATCGAGATGAGAAGTCCGGCCATGAAACCGCTGATCAGTTTTTTCAGCATATCGTGATCTTCCCTTCTGCCGGATCGGCTTTGGCGATTTCGCCGACAAGATAGGCGTCCACGCCGATCTGACAGAGGATGGGGAGCGAGCGGTCTGCGTCGTTTTTATCGACAACGATGCTCATGCCGACACCCATATTGAACGTATTGAACATATCGCGCTCGGAGATACCGCCGGCCTTTGCGATGAGGTCGAAGATCGGCAGGATACGGACGGCGGAGCGTTCGATCTTCGCCATCAGTCCGTCCGGCACGCTGCGCGGGATATTTTCGTAGAAGCCGCCGCCCGTGATATGGGAGATGCCCTTCGCCTCGACGGAATCGAGCAGGGCGAGCACCGGTTTGACGTAGATCCGGGTCGGTGTGAGCAGCGTTTCGCCGATGGACTTGCCGCCGAGTTCCGCGACCGGGACCGTGATATCTTTCTTTTCGACGTCGAAAACTTTGCGCACGAGCGAGAAGCCGTTCGAGTGAACGCCCGTCGACGGGAGTGCGATGATGACGTCGCCCGCCTTCATGCGGTTATGGTCGATGATCTTCTTTTTATCGACGACGCCCGTCGAATAACCGGCGAGGTCGTATTCGTCTGCCGGATAGAAGCCGGGCATTTCCGCCGTTTCACCGCCGATCAGCGCCGCGCCGGACTGCACGCAGCCCTCGGCAACGCCCTTGACGATGTCCGCGATCCGCTCGGGCACGTTCTTGCCGCACGCGATATAATCGAGGAAGAAGAGCGGTTTCGCGCCGCAGCAGATGATGTCGTTGACGCACATGGCCACGCAGTCGATACCGACTGTATCATGCTTGTCCATCAGAAACGCGATCTTCAGTTTCGTGCCGACGCCGTCCGTTCCGCTGACGAGTACGGGACGCTCGATCCCGGTCACGTCAAGCTCGAAGAGGCCGCCGAAGCCGCCCACGTCAGAGCAGACGCCCGCCGTCATCGTCTTCGCAATATGCTGCTTCATGAGTTCCACGGCACGGTATCCGGCGGTAATATCCACACCGGCTGCCGCGTAGCTGTCAGATTTCGATTGCAGATTCATCGTTATGTCCTTCCCGTTTGGTTTTCTTCGTTTACTGTCTTTATTCTTTTCCGTTCCAGCAGTACGTGCAGAGTTCGCACTCATCAAGGCCGATCGCCTTCACGACGCCCTCCAGCGACTGGAATTCGAGCGACGCGAAGTTGAACTTCTTGCAGATGGCATCACGGAGATTTCTGCCGCGTTCCGTTTTGCCGTCGCTGTATTCCTCGAGGTGCTTGAAGCCCTCTTCCCCTTCGAGTTCCATGATCACCCGGCGCGCGAGCAGATCCATGTCGCTCGTGGAACGGGAGAAGTTGAGAAATTTACAGCCGTACATGATCGGCGGGCAGGCAGAGCGCATATGTACCGACTTGGCGCCGTTCTCGTACAGGAATTCGACGGTTTCGCGCAGTTGCGTACCGCGGACGATCGAGTCATCCACGAACAGGAGATTCTTATCTTTGATCAAGTCGAGCACCGGAATCTGCTTCATTTTGGCGATCTGATTGCGCTCGATCTGCTTGGCCGGCATGAAACTGCGCGACCAGGTCGGCGTATATTTGATGAACGCCCGGGCAAACGGGATCCGGCTGCGGTTCGCGTAACCGATCGCGTGAGGCGTTCCCGAATCCGGCACGCCGCCGACGTAGTCGATCTCCTGCGCCAGTCCGCTCGCGGCATCGTTATCCGCCATGATCTCGCCGTTGCGGTACCGCATGGATTCCACGTTGATCCCCTCGTACGTCGAGGTCGGATATCCGTAATAACTCCACAGGAACGCGCAGACTTTCTTTTTCTTCTTCGGCGGGGCAAGCTGCGTCATGCCGTCTGCCGTCAGTTCGATGATCTCCCCGGGTCCGAGATCGTACACCGTCTCGAAGCCGAGTTTCTCATAGCCGAAGGATTCAAACGATACGGCATATCCGTCCTCGCGCTTACCGATCTGCACCGGCAGACGCCCAAGGCGGTCGCGCGCCGTGATCAGACGCCCGTCCTCCGTGAGAACGAGAATATTCGCCGTTCCCTTGATGGATTTCTGCGCGAAGCTGATCCCTTCCGCGAAGCTCGATTTCTGGTCGATCAGCGCGGCAAGCAGTTCCACGTTGTTGACGGCTCCGCCGGTCATCGCGTCAAAATGTCCGCCGCTGAAGGAAAGATACTGCTCGATCAGTTCCTCCGCGTTATTGATCACACCGATCATGCAGATGGCGTAGGTGCCGAGATTCGAGCGGATCAGCATCGGCTGCGGATCGCTGTCACTGATACAGCCGATCGCCGAAGTTCCCTTCATTTCGTCGAAAATATGCTCGAATTTCGTGCGGAACGGTGCGTTCTCGATATTGTGGATCTCCCGCTGCAGCCCGATCTCACGATCATAGGCCGCCAGACCGCCGCGCCGTGTTCCGAGGTGGGAATGGTAGTCCGTTCCGAAGAACACGTCCGCCATGCAGTCTTCTTTCGAGACGATCCCGAAAAATCCTCCCATAATCTTTACCCTTTCGTCAATCAGGCAAAGAACAGCTTCGAGAGCGTCATCGGATCAATGTATTCGCCGTCTTTGTAGACGCGCATATTGCCGGACGCGATCTCGTCGATCAGCATGACACGTCCGTCCTGATCGTAACCGAATTCAAATTTGATATCATAGAGCTTCAGACCCTTCGCGTCGAGGTCGTCCGCTACGATCTTCGTGATCTGCTGCGTCATGGTGCGCATATCGTCGTACTGCTCGCTCGTCATGACACCGAGAACGATCAGGCCGTCCTTCGTGACCAGCGGATCGCCCTTTTCGTCGTTCTTGAACGTCATTTCGACGTAGGCCGGAAGATCCGCGCCTTCTTCAGCGTAATCGCTGTAACGGCGGTAGAAGCTGCCGACGGCCTTATAACGGCAGATGACTTCGAGTCCCT
>JAZUKT010000235.1:0-9912 GCA_045643445.1 Eubacteriales bacterium | reverse complement strand
TTTTCAGCATCCCGCGGCGGACGGTGAGCGCCCGGATCTCTTTGCGGAATGCGGCGTTATCGGACAAATCTTCCGCGATGATATCTTTCGCCCCGGCCAGCGCCTCTTCCGCCGAACCGACGCCCTTTTCTTCACTGATATAGGAGGCTGCTTCCTCTTCGATCGTGGGAGCGTACGCCTTCTTCTGCTCAAGCAGCAGCAGTGCCAGCGGTTCCAGTCCCTTTTCCCGCGCGACGGAAGCCCGTGTACGGCGTTTCGGTCGGTACGGGCGGTAGAGGTCGTCCACCTCCGTCACCGTGGCGGCACGGTCGATCGCCTCGGACAATTCGGGCGTCAGTTTGCCCTGCCCATCGATCAGCGCGCGCACTTCATCCTTCCGCTTTTCGAGATTGCGCAGCGCCGTCAGTCGGTCAAGCAGATGCCGCAGTACCGTATCGTCGAGGCCGCCTGTCACTTCTTTTCTGTATCGTGCCACGAACGGCACCGTATTGCCGGCGTCGAGCAGTTCCACCGCCGCGTCCAGTTTCGACTGCGGGATCGACAGTTCCTTCGCCAGTTGTTCGTTGATATTCATTCAGTCGTCCTCCTGATAGTCGCTGTTTCTTCGTCGGTCAGTTCCCGCCACGCCCCGCGTTCGAGCGTCGGATCGAGCGTGAGTCCTGCAAAGGTGATCCGCTCCAGTGTGAGAATTTCCGAGCCGACCGCGTGGAACATCCGCTTGATCTGATGATATTTTCCTTCCGTCACCGTGATCTCGCCGTGCGTCGGATCGGTCATCGTGACGCGGCACGGTTTTGAGGTGAAATCGGACAGCTCGATGCCGCTCTCCAGTTTCCCGATCATCCCGTCGTCGAGCGGCAGGCAGGTGAACCGATACGTCTTTTCGCAATGCTTTTTCGGGGCAAGCAGTTCGTGCGCCGTCTGTCCGTCGTTCGTCATGAGCAGGAAGCCGACCGTGTCAAGATCGAGCCGCCCGCACGGAAAGATCCCCATGCGCCGCAGCTCCTGCGGGAACAGATTCATGACCGATTTCGGCCCCTCGTCCGTCGTGCTGACGGTATCAGCCGGTTTATTCAGCATCAGGTAGACATACCGCTGATAGCCGAGCGCTTCGCCGTCCGCCGTGACCGCCGCCGAGTTTTCGTCGATCCTTGCCGACGGATCCCGGATCACGGCTCCGTTGACCGTCACACGCCCGCCGCGGATCGCCTTGCCCGCCTCGCTGCGCGTGTATTTTCCCGTATCCGCCAGAAATTTATCAAGTCGCATATTCCCTCTCACAAGAAAAACATACAGTACCCCGCCGCGATCAGCACCGCCAGAGCCGCGATCACCGCCATGCCGACGCCGAATCCGAGCGCAAAGCTCCGTATGAATTTCATGAACAAATAACGAGCCCTCATTCCGCACCTCACCATCGGTTAGTTGAATGAAGGTTTGCCTTATTATACCGTATTTATGCGGAAATTGCAAGAGCCGCCGCCCCGTTCGCGCCGCTCGATGAATTTGTCGGAATTTTTTTCGTATTTCCCTTGACAAAAGTACGGCGGTATGCTATACTGTGTAAAGCGATTTACTTTACAGTATAGCGCGGTGATGGATATTTTCGAAAAAGATATGAAGTTTCCCCGGCTGCTCGACGTGTACGGCCCGCTTCTCACCGAACGGAAACGGGAACTGCTCGACTACTACTACAACGACGATTACTCACTTGCTGAGATCTCCGAGCTGACCGGCATTTCCCGCCAGGGCGTCCGCGATTCCATCCGGAAAAGCGAAGACGAGATCAACGGATGGGAAAACACGCTGCACCTCATCGAGCGGAGCGAACAGCGTTCGGCGCTCCTTGACGAATTGTCCGCGGCGGCGGCTGCTCTCCCGCTTTCGGGCGACGGCGAAAAGATCCCGGATCTGATCGACCGGCTCAAATCGCTGAATTAGTCCATCTATCTGGAGTGACCATGTTTTCTAATTTATCGGAAAAACTTGAAAACGCTTTCAAGAAATTCAGAAACAAAGGCAAGCTGACCGAAGCCGACGTCCGCGAAGGAATGCGCGAAGTCAAGCTCGCTTTACTGGAGGCGGACGTCAACTTCAAGGTCGTGCGCGATTTCATCAAAACCGTGACGGAACGCGCCGTCGGCTCCGAAGTGCTCGAAAGTCTCCTGCCCGGCCAGCAGATCGTCAAGATCGTCCACGAAGAGCTCATCAATCTCATGGGCGAGACGAACACGAAGCTGACCATCTCCTCCCGCCCGCCGACCGTCGTCATGATGGTGGGTCTGCAGGGCTCCGGCAAAACGACACATACGGCGAAACTCGCCGGCATGTATAAAAAGCAGGGCAAACGGCCGCTGCTCATCGCCTGCGACGTATACCGTCCGGCCGCGATTGATCAGCTCAAGGTCGTCGGCGCGCAGATCGACGTGCCCGTCTTCGAGATGGGTCAGGGCAATCCCGTCGAGATCGCAAAAGCCGGTCTCGCACACGCCGAGAAGCACGGTCACGACATGGTGTTCATCGACACCGCCGGCCGGCTTCACGTGGACGAAGTCCTCATGAACGAGCTCTGCTCCATCAAGGAAGTTGCCAATCCGACCGAGATCCTGCTCGTCGTGGACGCCATGACCGGTCAGGACGCCGTCAACGTGGCCTCCTCCTTCAACGAAAAGCTCGACATCACCGGCGTGCTCCTTTCAAAGCTCGACGGCGATACGCGGGGCGGCGCGGCGCTCTCCATCCGCTACGTCACCGGCAAGCCGATCAAATTCATCGGCGTCGGCGAAAAACTCGATGCGATCGAACCGTTCTATCCCGATCGCATGGCTTCCCGGATCCTCGGCATGGGCGACGTGCTCACGCTGATCGAAAAGGCAGAGCAGGCGATCGACGAGAAGAAAGCGGCCGAGCTTGAAAAGCGGCTCCGCGAAAACACGTTCAATCTGAACGATTACCTCGATCAGTTCCGCCAGATCAAGAACATGGGCAGCCTCGACCAGCTCGCGGGCATGACCCCGGGGCTCAAACCCGGCGCGCACAAAGACGCGAAGATCGACGAAAAAGCGATGGCGCACACCGAAGCGATCATCCTCTCGATGACCGAAAAGGAACGCGAGCATCCCGATCTGATCAACGGTCCCCGCAGGAAACGCATTGCGGCAGGCAGCGGCACCTCTGTCGAGGAAGTCAACCGCCTGATGCGCCAGTTCGAGCAGATGAACAAGATGATCAAGCAGTTCTCTTCCCAGATGAACGGGAAGAAGTTCAAGAAAAACCGTATGAAAATGCCGTTCCAGATTTAAGCTGGTATTCGGTTGTTTATCATAAAAAATTTATTCCATACAATCTTTGGAGGACAAAATGGTTAAGATCAGACTCAGACGCATGGGCGCCAAGAAAGCTCCCTTCTACCGCATCGTTGTTGCGGACTCCCGTTATCCCCGTGACGGTCGTTTCATTGAAGAAGTCGGTTATTACGATCCCATGAAGGAACCTGCCATCATCAAGGTTGACGAAGAAAAAGTAAAGGAATGGCTCAAGAACGGCGCTCAGCCCTCTGAAACCGTCAAGGCCCTTCTCACCAAGAGCGGAATTATTGCGTAATGGACGAGAACACCAGCACCTATCGTGACATTGACCTGAAACAGGTCCTGACGGATATGGCGCGCGCTATCGTCGATGATCCCGAATCCGTATCGGTGACAGAAGAAGAAACCGATGCCGGTACCGTACTGACACTCAAGGTCGCAGAAGACGATATGGGTATGATCATCGGCAAGCACGGCAAAATCGCCCGCGCTCTCCGTACCGTCGTAAAGGCCGCTGCCAAAATGACCGACAGAAAAGTAGCAGTCGAAATCAAATAAAAGTTTCTCCCCGTCTTCGGATGGGGAGATCTTTTTCTCTTGCGTCCGGGCGACGAATGTGCTATAATCAATCAGGCACGGCAGAATTATCGAAACCGAAGGAGGATGGCGATGAAAAAACGGGACAAAGCCGCAGAAGAACTCGATGCGATCTCGCTGGAGTTGGTGCGCGCCGCCGAACTCGAACGTCTCGGCTCCCGAACCGACGAATCCGCCGTTCTGCTCCGCTCGCTCTGGAAATTGCAGAATCCGCTCGATCTCGACAGCCGGAAGCAGTACAGCGAAACGGTGCGCGAAACGAAAAACGGCCGTACCAGCACAGTCGTGTACACGGCACACACGCATACGGATGAAGCGATGCGGGAGTCGCCGGATGATCTGCTCCTCTATCGGCGGGCGCATCGGCAAACCGGCGCGTCGAAGCACTACATCGTCGACCGGCTCGACATCCGCGAAGTCTCCGTCACCGACGAGGACGAACCAGACGAGGCGTAAATCCAACGTAAAAACGTTCCTTTTTTGTGTGAAGAGGAGCGTTTTTTGCTATGAAAGGAATCAATTTCAACCTGTATTAGAAAATTTCTATCCAAATGCGTTATTGTTTTTCCCTGTAAGTCTGCTATACTGATAGCAGGATAAGCGCTGATCCGAAATCAACATAGAAATAGGGAGTAATTACCATGATTCATCTCGGAGAAAAAATAAAGTCGTTAAGAAAGCAGAAAAATATATCCCAGGAGGTTTTGGCGGGTTATCTCGGCGTTTCTTTTCAAGCTATTTCAAAATGGGAGACGGGGACTACAATGCCGGATGTAACAATGATCCCTGCCATTGCTTCATTTTTCAGCGTTTCTACCGATGAACTTTTTGATTTCAATTTGTTGGAAGAAGAAAAACAGGTAACCGATATTTGCAATGAAGCATATGCGTGCCGTTTTACGGATGCAGCAGAAGCAGAACAGATCTTACGGGACGGATTGCAGAGATTCCCCGGGAACGATGTGATTCTTAATAATTTGCTTAACACGCTGGACGCTCGGACAAGAGCCGATGAAGTAATCAGTCTTTGCAGAACGCTGATAGATTCCACGAAGGACAACGCTATCAAATATGATGCCTGTCGGCTGTTAGCCTCGTGCTGCAAAGAGACCGGACAGTACGATCTGATAAAACCCACGCTTGAAATGATCCCCGAAATCTATTTTTCAAAGCTTGAACTGATGGCCTCCCTGCTGAATGGCGCGGACAGTTATGAGGCTGCTCAAAAGCAAAAGAATATTTCAGCCGAAAAACTGATAGACATGCTGATTATTGCAGGTGAGCGTCTGAAAGAAAACGGAGAAGCCGAAAAAGCCGCAAGCCAATTCAGAATTGCTCAAAAAGTAATGGATGCTTTTAAAGAGGATTTTGTCGAAGACAGGTGGTTTAAGGCAACCGTTTATGAATCCACAAGCGAACAACGAAAGAAGGCGGAAAGACTGCTTAACGAATAACCTTTCGCACAGAATTGTCGAAATCTACCATAAGAAACGCCCCTTTTCGCGTGAAGAGGAGCGTTTTTTTGCTTTCGCCGACAGAAAAAGAGCAGCCGTTTCCGACCGCTCTTTGTTCATATGTGGTTTTAATCAACCGGGTTGAGCGTGTAGAGGACGTACCGTTCGTCCAGTTCCGTCTTCGCCATCGCGTCGCGGCGGAAGAGGATGCGGAAGCGGTACGTGAGGCTCTCGCCCGCCGGAATGGTCAGGCCGCCCTTGAAGAAGAGGTTGTTCGCCGCAAACAGGCCGTAGGCGCGGATATGCCATGCGGTGGGATGCCGTTCGTTCTTTTCGTTATCGAACACGGTCACGCCCATCGGGCCGATGCCGTCCGGCTCACCGTAATAGTCGCACCATTCGGCGCTGCGGCTCCAGCATTCGTCCTCACCGACGCCGCCCCATGCATTCGACAGCTGACCGCAGCCGATGTCGGCACGCAGTTCGTCGCGCATCCGGACGCCGAGCGGGCCTGCTTCCTTCGTCGAGCCGAACTTCACTTCCCCGAAATCCGCCGAGAACGTGATCGTCATATCGAGCGCCCGGCAGCGGTTCGACTGCTTATAGACACGGTATTCCGTATGTTCGCGCATGAGCGGATTGCCGCTGTGATCCGTCCAGCGGTTGTGCGCCGTAAAGGCAGCCATGGCCGTGCCCGAGATCACGTCCGTCACGGATTCGTTCCGCACGTAGCCGAATTTATCGTCGTACTCGTTCCAGCAGTCCACGCCGTTCACGTCGCCGATTGCCACATAAACGGAACGCTGATGCGGATGCTCCTCCGCCTTGAAATCGAGCCGCGTGAAACCGACGCCGTTTTCATCCTTGATCTGGCCGAAGAACGGCTTATTGAACGCGGCATCATACACGTAATCTGCAAAGTTCTTGCCGTCGATCGTCACGGCCACGCGATGCTTTTCGCCGTCCAGTTCCGCCCTCACGGTCTTCGGAAGCGCGTCGTATCCGGCCGTAAGCGTCAGTCTTTCGCCCTTCGGCGCGTTCAGAACGGCGATCACGCCATTCTTATACGGCGTCGCCGGGAATACCTTATCGCCGCACAGAACGCACGTCGTTTCCGGCTTGACCACGCCGCCGACCGGCTTCAGATAGACCGGCTCTTCGCGCAGCTCGCGCTGAGGCGTAAACTCAAAGGTCGTATCCTTCGTGAAGATCTTTCTCATGTATTCGAGCGCTTTCAGCGTATCGCCTTCAAAATCATCGAAGCCGCATTCCACGTCAACCGCGCCCTCATAGCCGAGTCGGACGAGTTCGGAGGCAAAGATGCGGTTATAATCGAGCGTGCCGTCCTTGTTGTATCCGGGATACGTTCGTGCGGGAGCCTCCGAAATATGGCAATGGCGAACAAGACCGATATTTTCCCCGACAGCGGTGAGAGGCGTTCCCTCCTCGGCCATATGGAAGGAGTCGTACAGCAGGCAAACGTTCTCATCGTTCAGTTCGCGGAGCACTTCTGCCGTTTCGGGAACCGTGACGAACACGTTGGTCTCGCGCTTTCTGAGCGGTTCGATAACGACGGTCACGCCGTGTTTCTTCGCTTCCGCGCCGATCTTGCGCATGAAGTCCACGAGCGTAGCCTTACCCTTTTCGGGATCCGCTCCGTCCGCGATCGCACGGGCCGTGCCGCTTCCGAATACGGCGTAACGCGCGCCGAGCCGTTCCATGATGGAGAAAAGGCGTGCGGCGTGTGCCACGTACGGCGTGTGATCCGCATCCGGGTCCGCCAGACGGAAATCGCCCGGGAACATACTGTTGACGGCGATCATCTTGAGCGGGTCTTCCCGGTCGGCGGCAACCAGCTTGTCGACGTCTTCGTCAGACAGACCGACGAGCATCCAGCCGCTGCTTTCGGTATAATCGTAGCCGATCTTCACAAGATACCGGCACATTTTAATAATTTTGTCCGCTACGGATTCCGGCACCGCAGCCTCGCCCTCCGGCATAAAGGATCCGCCGGGAATACAGCAGCCAAGTTTAACCATCGTTCTGTTTCCTTTCTGATATAGAAAATCGTGTCAGTTTTATTATACTGCGATATCGGCGGAAAAGCAAGTCTTCTTTCCCGTCCGGCCGGTCGGAATCAGACGAAATCCGTCTCGCCGTCTTCAAGCAGCAGGTTCAGCCGGTTGATCGCGTGCCAGCTCTCCGGCCGGATGAAATCAAACCGGGATTCGAGCGCTTCGGCCAGATATTCGGGATTCAGGTAATTCGCCTGATCAGCTGAGGTCACCGCGGTCAGCGTCAGCGTGCCGTCATCTGCCTCCACCGTTGCCCGGCGGATCAGCGAGGTGATATCGCACTCTTTTTCTCCGCTCTTCGACCGTTTCATCATGACGAGCGGATGACGGAAGATTTCTTCCATTTCCGCCGCCGTTTCGGGCGATACGGTCACGTTCGACCAGGTGATCTCGTTCACCGCCCATTTCGCGTCGGTCAGTTTGCTCTTTTGTTCGTACACTGACCCGATCTCGATCCCGTTCGGCATGACCGCGGACAGCCGTTCGAGGATATCGGCATTCGAGACCGCCTTCATCAGCCGCAGATCGAGCACTTCGTTTTCACCTCCGCATCCGACGGAAAGCGGCGGTCCGAACACGAGCTTCGGTTTCGGATTGAAGCCTTCGGTATAATAGACCGGCAGGCCGGAACGAACGACGGCGCGCATGACCGTTTTGGCGAGATCAAGATGAGAGATATACAGCATCGCGCCGAATTTCTTGAAGCGCACGCGGATCTGCCGGGCCGGACGAGCCGTATTCTTCGGCATCTCCGTCATCGGCGCCGTCTCATGATCGGACGTGATCTTTCCGGCGCTGTCGGAGCTGTCCGTATGGCCCGGGCACCAGCGGCAGAACGATTTATCCACGAGACGGTTGGCGCCGCAGCCGGAACAATGCTCCTTGCAGGACGGAGTCGCCATCGCCTCCTGCGCCTTATGCCGTTCGGAAAGCAGAAACGACTTCGTCACGCCGCAGGAGATCATATCCCACGGGAGAATCTCGTCGTCCGCCATCGTGCGGTTGGCGTAGAAGGCCGGGTCGATCCCGACGGCGGCGAAAATATCCATCCAGCCCGCGTAATCGAACTGGTCTTCCCATGCGTCAAAGCGCACGTGACGGCGCACCGCTTCTTCCAGCGCGGCCGACAGACGGCGATCCCCGCGGGCAAATACCGCTTCGAGCCGCGAGACTTCGGCGTCGTGATAATTGTAGCGTACCTTGCGGTCGGTGATCTTCGACGAGAGGAACGCCTGCTTGTCGTGCAGTTCCTCGAGCGTATTCTGCCGCTCCCACTGGAAGGGCGTATGTGGTTTCGGGATGAAGCACGCCACCGACAGCGTGACCTGCGGCTGACGCGCCTTATTGCGGTTCGGCGTATGGTAATATTCGTCGACGACGTGGCTGGCGAGCGCGGAGATTCCTTCGATATCCTCGTACGTCTCGCCCGGCAGGCCGTCCATGAAGTACAGTTTGATCTGATTCTTGCCGGCCTCATAGGCAACACGGCAGGCACGAAGAATCTCTTCTTCGGTGATGTTTTTATTGATGATGTCGCGGAGTCTGGGCGTTCCCGCTTCCGGCGCGAAAGTCAGCGTACTCGTGCGGACGGTGGAGATCTTGTCCATCAGTTCCTTCGTGAAGCTGTCGGCGCGCATGGACGGGAGCGAAAGGTTGATCATCTTCTCATTCGTCCAGTCGAGCAGCTTATCGGTCAGTTCGCTGATCTTCGTGTAGTCGCTGATCGAGAGAGACGAAAGTGAAATCTCATCGTAGCCGCTGTTCTCGATCATCGTCCGCGCCATGCAATCGAGCGTTTCCGGCGATTTTTCGCGCACGGGACGGCAGACCATCCCGGCCTGACAGAACCGGCAGCCCCGGATACAGCCGCGGAATACTTCAAGCGTCACGCGGTCGTGTACTGTCTCGATATTCGGCAGCACCGGATTGAGCGGCACGTAGCATTTGTCAAGATCCGCGACGACGCGCTTTTCGACGACAGCGGGGACTTTTTCGTCCGTCGTTTCGATCGCCGCGATCGTCCCGTCGTCGTGGTAGGAGATCCGATAAAATTTCGGCACGTAGAAGCCCTTCAGCTCCGTCGCAACGCGGTAGAGGAACGCCTCCTTCGTGTACGAGCCGTCATCCTTCATCGAAACGTACAGCCGAGCCAGTTCCGGCAGCGCCTCTTCGCCTTCGCCGATCGAGAAAATATCGACGAATTCCGCCATCGGCTCCGGGTTATAGGCGCACGGACCGCCCGCCAGAATAATCGGATCGCCGTCGCCTCTCTCTTCCCTGCGAAGCGAAATCCGCGCCAGTTTCATCATATTGAGCATGGTGGTATAGCAGAGCTCGTACTGCATCGTGAACGCCACCATGTCAAATTCGCCGACCGCGTCTCCGCTCTCATGCGTGAAAAGCGGGATCCCGCGCTCGTTCATTTTTTCTTCCATGTCGACCCACGGCGCGTAGACTCTCTCGCACCAGACGCCGTCC
>JAZUKT010000234.1:0-11376 GCA_045643445.1 Eubacteriales bacterium | reverse complement strand
GTCAGCGGCAGATCCATGCACGCGGCGACGGTAGCGGCAAAGTGCTTCAGGTGGTAGCAATTAAAGTATTCCGACATGGTGATTTTCCCCCGTTTGTTTTCGTTTTTTCGTTTTTCATTATAGCGGAATCGGGGGAGAATGTCAACGGAATGGGGAGATTTTGGGGGGCATTCAGTAGGAAAGTCTGCGGACTTTCCTGTTTTATTTTTCTGTCCTCCGCGGACGGCGCACAAGAGGTACTCGCGCGGTACCTCTTGTGAATCACCCGCGCCAATGAGGAACCGTCGTGAACGACATGGTTCCCCTTTGGAATCCTCTCCTGCCGCCTGCCGGCGGAAATGAGGATTGGTCAAATAGGTCGGGGTCTGGGGGCGAGGTCGTTCGTTAGTAAAGCGAGTGCAGAGCGAAGTTCTTCATTATGCTGCCGCGGGCGAAGGCGTTTGGTATCCTCCCCGGCGGATGAATTGCAGAGATTTAATACCTATATTACCGCTTCGCGCCATGGCGGGGGCGGATAGGGTCTCGGTGGTCCCTAGCCGCCTCGGTAACGATTTTCTGAGGCTCTGAAACGCCTATATTTGATGATTTGAACCTTGTCTATCCTATCCCATCCATTAAAGTTCTTGCCAGGCTTCTTTCATGAAGCCGCGTCTCCCCCCTCGTTCCATTGACATCACACGCGGTGCGTGGTATAATGCACATATACGACAACGACAAGAAAGAGGCATTGATATGAACATCAAAAATTATCGGCTTGCCACGGAGAACGAATGGCTGTTTGCGGACGACGTAGTCGGCAATACCGCCGAATCCGGCTTTGTCGGCGACATGGCACGCGGCGGCAATCTGCTTTTCCAGATCCTGACCGATGAAGTGCTCGCTGACGGCACGCCCGCTTCCGTCTCCCTTGACGGCGCAGTCGGCATCACCGCCGCTCTCTATCAGCTGATCCCCGCGCACGTCCGCAAGAACAGCGCCCCGGACGGCGGCTACGGCGTGACCGATGATTACGAGGACGTCAAGGATTTCGTCACCAAAAAAGCCCCCTTCGATGCGTACGACGGCATCGCCGAGCCCATCAACGGCAAACTCACGAGCGGACGCGCCGCTTTTGCCGTTCGCCTGACTGCCTCCACGGACGCCCCCGTCGGGATCGGGGATTTTTCCCTCACCGTCACGGCCGGAGATCTCTCCGTCACCGTGCCCGTCCGGCTGACCGTCCACAAGGCCGTCATCCCCGCGCTCGCCGATTCCGCCCTCGAAGTCTGCAACTGGGTCTATCCCAGAACGATCTCGCTCGATCACAACGTCGAGATCTTTTCCGACAAATTCTACGAGATCTACCGCCGCTACCTCGCGCACTTGCTCGACATCCGCTCGAATCAGCTTGAGATCAACGGCAGCGACGCCGTCCGCGTCATCCGCAACGAGAACGGCAAAGTCGTCGATTTCGACTTCTCCGAACTCGAAAAACTCCTGCGGATCGGCCGCGAAATGGGCTTCACGACGCTGCACAGCCCGTTCCTCGCCCGCTGGAAGGTATGGAACGAGCCGGATATGTACTTCAACTGGGATCCCGACGTGAACGTGACGAGCCGCGAGGGATACCGCCAGATGTCGATCTACTTCACGCGCCTCTACGACATGATCTGCCGCAACGGCTGGAAAGACTGCTGGTGGCAGTGCCTCGTCGATGAACCGCAGACCGCCAACGCCGACGCCTACCGTGTCATGGCCTGCATCTGCCGCCGCTTCATGCCGGATATCACGATCCACGATCCGCTCGAATCGACGGAACTCGGCGGCGGCCCCGACGTCTGGTGCGTCAAGCAGGCCGTATACGAAAAATTCATCGACGCATTCCGCGAACTTCAGGCGATGGGCGAGCGGATGACGTATTACACCTGCGCGTTCCCGTCCGGCCGCCTGATGAACCGCGTAATTGATCTGCCGCTCCACGTCGGACGCCTGACGTTCTGGATGATCCATCGGTACGGTTTCGAGGGATTCCTGCACTGGGGCTATCATATGCACGCCTCGTTCGAGGATGCGGTCGGCGAAGCAGAACGGTATCCGGCAGGCAACGCCTATATCGTCTATCCGTGGGGCGACACGGTCTGCGACAGCGTCCGTTCGTTCAACCAGCTCGCCGGTGCCGAGGACTGGGAACTGCTCTCGATCATCAAGCGGCACGATCCCGATGCCGCGATGGCGCTGATCCTCCGCGGATGCCGGACGTTCGAGGATTACGAAATGGATCCCGCGGTGATTGAGGGGATCCGCCGTGACATTCTCGCCGAAGCCGACAAGTACTGCGAATAACTGAAGAGACAAACAAAAAGCCGCCTTGTGTTCTCTGCCGTGGGCAGGGGAAAGGCGGCTTTTGGCGTGCTATATTTTTTGTGGGGATTAAGGTAGAGAAGTCTGCGGACTTCTCTGCTTTATTTTTCTGTCCTTCGCGGACGGCGCACAAGAGGCCTTTCCGGCGACCTGCCCACCTCGGAAACGCTCTTCTGAGGCTCTGAAACGCCTTTATTTCATGAGTTGAAACCCTGTCAACCCATACCCATCCATAAAGTTCTTGCCAGGCTTCTTTCAAGAAGCCGCGTTTTTCTTTTTCAAAAGGCCGCGTTCTCCCTCATGAGAAATTCCTTGATTCGAGGGCGATAATCGGGAGCCTCGTCATAGACGGCGTGGCCGTAGCCTTCGTAGATGAAGAGTTCGGCGTTCGGGAGCGCTGCCGCGATTTCACGCGAGGCATCCGCCGTAAGGATACGATCCTCCGCTGCGCCGATCACGAACGCGGGACACCGTATCTTCCCGAGCTCCGGCTTCGCGTCAAATCCGTCGAACGAGCGCACGAGAATCCGGAACCGCGCCATCTCCTCCGCCGTGCCTTCGCCTTCGAGCAGGCAGAACGCATCCCGATACTTTTCGTAATACGACGGCGTGAAGATCGCCTGATACATCGCATGATTGAGCGCACGCACGTCGCCCGCGTCCGCCAGTTCGCGCCACTGATCCAGCCGCTCCTGCATACACGGATTCACGTCCGCCGCCGTCGATCCGAGCACCAGTCTGCGCACCAACCCCGGATTTTTCGCCGCCAACAGCATCGCGATCATCCCGCCCTGCGAGAATCCGATCACGTCCGCCGCCCTGATCCCGAGCGCGCGCATCGCTTCCACCGTGTCGTCAGCCATATCAGCGATCGTGTAACCATCCTCGATTGCCGTCCGCCGATCGAACAGCGTCACCGTGTAATCCTCCCGGAACAGCGCGTAGCCGCCCACGATGGCAGGCGCCGACAGCATCACCGATCGCAGACTCAGCCCCGGCAGGATCACAAGCCGCCGTTCGCCGCGCCCGAATTCGAGAACCCCCATCTCCCCGCCGGGGATCCGCACCGATTTCACGTCCATTTTTCGTCCTCTTTTCGCATTCTTTCCTTCTATTATACCACAATTCCCGCCGCGGTGAAACAAAAATCAGCCGATCACACGAACCGGCTGACATTTTTATTCAGTTTGCCATGGGGAGCGTCGACGCCGAAATCTTGCGGCAGCGTACCGTCACACGGCTCCGTCCGTCAAACGTACACGTGAACAGCGTCAGATCCCACTCGCCCGCCTGCATTTCCTCAAGGCCGGTGCCGGGGATCGTCTCGATCTCGAGTACCTCGTAGACGAATTCGTTTCCGTCCACGTCCGTGAAGATCACGGCGTCACCGTACGCGAGACTGCCGAGACCGCCGAAATGCGTCGCATAGTCGTGGCCGCAGATGATCATATCGTCGAGATACGCGCTTCCCGTGTAGCGGCAGGGCGCCGTCCGCATCACGTCGTAATTCCACGTGCTGTTGATCGGGAATTCACGGCCGAGCGTCGGAAGCGACAGCACGCCGATGTACGCGAAGTCATCCACGCGCAGGATCGGCATGTCCATTTCGGGATTCAGAACGTAATCGGGGTACTCGATCTCGCCGGGCGCACGCGGGAGCGCTTCGGGATCGTTTGCCTGCTCCTCGCGCTGGGCGTACCGGTTGTCGGGATTTTCACTGATCCGCAGCGCCAGCGCTTCGAGCGCGTTCGCAGCCGCGTTTCCTGCCCGCCAGGTGTCCCACACGTTATAGAGAGTCAGACAAATCGCCGCCGCGATCAGGACAAGCCCGAGGATCGTTGCGATCGTGCCTTTTTTCATGCTTCGTCGTTTTTACGGCGGAGCGCGCCGATGATGAGGCAGACCACGCCGAGGCAGATCAGCACGGGTACCGGCCACCAGAGCAGACCGGTCTGCGGAAGTTTTTCCTCATCCGGCGTCGTCGGCTCGGTCTTCGTTTCCGTTTCAGGTTCCGGCTCGGTCTCAGTCTCGGTTTCCGGCGGTTCGGTTTCCGTTTCAGTCTCCGTTTCCGGCGGTTCCGGCTCGGTTTCCGGCGGTTCCGTTTCCGGCGGGATCTCCTTGATCAGCGTATTCGTGATCGTGGTCGTGATGCCCTGCACGTTCGAGGAAACGGTATAGCCGTCCACGTCAAGCTCAATGACTTTCCAGTCAATGCGGCCGGAGGCGTCGTATGCGTCGAGATCCGTCCACGTATAGCGCCAGTTGGTGGCTGCGCTGATCGCCTTCGTATCGACGGTCACGCCGTCCCGGAGAAGCGCCACGACGATGCTCGACGGACGGAGATCCTCCTGACCTTCGTCATCCCAGATCTTGATGACCTTGCGGTCGGTGTAGGTATGTACGACCGGGATCTCCTCCCGGCTTGTCTTCGGAATGACCGTCACATCATACAGCCATTCAACGCCCGCCTCGTCCGGCATGGGGATCGCGGCAACGGCAGGCTGTGCGATGTAGGTCGCCTGACCTTCCGCAAAGTCTTCGATCAGAACGAGGTAGAGGCCGGGCACGAGATGCTCGAATACGGCAAGTCCGTCCTCACCGATCTTTCCGGTGGCAGCGGGTTCGTGTCCGTCCGCTTCTGCGTAACCGGCAAGCGCGTTGATCACGCCGGGCCACGTATCGTCGTTCAGATCGAAAATACTGATCGGGTAATCCTTGTATTCATCCGTCAGCACAAAGATCTGCGACGGGCTGACGGAGGCGAAGTAATAGAGCTTGACCTCGGCGCCGGTGAGAGCGTGATGATTATAGAAATACGATACCGTCAGGGTCGAATCACGATCCGTGTCGATCGACTCGAACGCGGAGACGCCGAGCGGACACAGCGCAAGCACGCACAGGCAGGCGAGCAGCGCACACAGGCATCTGAAGGATTTTTTCATATATTACCTCCGTTGAATACGGTTAAAGGCCGGTTTACTTTTGCGCTTCGGCATTTTTCTTGGCTTTGGCTTCCTGCCGGGCGAGTTTCTTCTCGCGTCTGCGCTTTTTCTCGGATTCGGGCGTCTTGAGAAGCACCATCATGAGCAGGACGAAGAGGAACGGGAAAGCCACGACGGGCGCAACGATGAGCGGATCGATCACGACGGCTTCGGCGATGACCTGCACGTAGGTGACCGTCTCGATGCGGTGGCCGCGGACGAGGAGCCGGTGCGTATTGATGCCGTACGGCGTGCAGGTGACGAGCGAGACGTAATCCTTGCCTTCCTCGATCATGAGGTCGGCGGTGACGTTCGGCTCGACGATGCGGATCTGATCGACCTGATAGGTGAGAACGGTGCCGAGCACGGTGAGCGTGAAGGTGTCGCCCTCCCGCAGCTTGTCGAGATCGGTGAACAGCTTCGCCGTCGGAAGACCGCGGTGACCGGATACGACGCAATGGGTGCCCTCTCCGCCCGTCGGAAGGCTCGACCACGTCACGTGACCGATGGACGAGGCGAGAACGCTGTCGCTCGTGCCGTGATACACGGGGAGCATGACGTTGATCTTCGGGATCTCGATGTAGCCCATGACCCCGTGGGTACCCTCAAGCGTGAGCGTCGACCAGTAGCGCTCCTCGAGCTCTTCGGGAAGCGTCAGGGGATTCTCGCGGTCGAGCAGCGCGCGGTTGTAGTCGATGGCGTCTTCCCAGATCCCGCGGAAATCGTCGTCGGAGAGATTGTCGATCTCTTCCACGTAGGAGCTGATGGCGCGCGTCGTGTAGTGCGAGTTGTAGAAATCGCTGACCGTGGGGTACAGCAGCAGGGACAGCCCTATGACACACACAATGATCAGTATGATCGTGCTGATTTTCATCTTTCGCTTCATAGGGTTCTCCTTGCCGCTGTACCGAAGGGAGCATACACTCCCCCCGGTACAGACGAATCAGTCGGAAATTTCCGTACGGAACGAGACCGAGTCAGACTCAGTCTTCGTTGTACATACGCTTCTTGGTAACGAGCACGATAGCCGTAGCCATGAAGAGGAGCGCGCCGCCCGCGATGAGCAGAACGGTGCCTGCGCCGCCGGTGGACGGAAGCGGCTGGCTTGCGGAGTTGACAACGTCAAAGTCAACGTGAAGCGCCGTAGCAGGCGTGCCGTCTTCGCCGTCGATCGTGCCGGTGAAGGAATCCGTGTCAAAGGTCAGAACGACCGTGAACGGAGAAGCAGCCTTGACGTAGCCGTCCGGAGCGACAGTTTCCTTGAGGTAATACGTGCCGGCCTTCAGGCCCTTGAATTCGGGCGTGTCTTCGTCGTTATCAGCTTCTACTTCAGTAGCGGCGGATGCGTCAGCAACCCAAGTGACTACACCGTTCGTTTCATCCCACTTGTACCATGTGGTCGTGCTGTTTTCAGTCTTGTAAAGCTTGAACATCGCGTCTTCCAGCTCAGCAGGATCATCAGCAGCGTTGTTGATCTTGTGGATGGAGATGCCGGACGTGTAAACGGTTTCGTCATCATCGCCGACAGTACCCGTCGTCGAGTCGTAAGCATAGGTAACGGTAGCGGTGTTATCGGCCACACCGTTATTGTCGAGAACATCATCGTTCACCGTTGCAGTGTAGGTAACGACAACCCAAACAGGAGACTTGTACAGCGGAGCGGCGGGAGCGCTTTCGTCCACGTCATCCGTATCATCATCGTCTTCAACTGCTTCGCTTGCCCACGGAATGTTGATGGTCATGCTGTCACCGGTACCGGTTACGGTGTAATCAGCAGAAGCCAGCGTAGCAAGAGCCGTCGTGTCGGTCAGCTGAGACTTCAGCACGATGGAGGTAATAGCCTTGTTGGAAAGACCGGTAGATTCATCGGCGATTTCATACTCGGTGATCAGATGAGAAGCTGCTTCGCCGTCTTCGTCAGCGTCTTCGATGTAGTAGTTGGTAGCCTGGAAAGATACGGTGTAGGTAACGGTGTCGCCGATCTGAACGTCCGTCTTGTCAGCCGTCTTGGAGACGGATGCAGGTTTGCGGAGGTTCTTATCGATGATTTCCACCTCGCCGGTAGTGGTATCAACGGATACGACGGTGCCGTTCGAAGAGGTAACCATGTAATAACCGGCCGTCAGACCAGAGATCGTTGCGGTACCCATGTCGCTGCAGGTTGCGGACGCGGTGTTGGCGCCGGCTGCGGTTTTCAGAGCGGCTGCATTGGCCGTGATCCAGGTGCGGATTGCTGCCTGACCACCGTCAGTTTCCTCGGCAACATCTTCGTCCAAAATGACCGGCCAACCCTTGACGGCGTCTTTTTCGCCAACCGTTTCAAACGGGCAGGTGCCGGTGCCGCTGGTGAACACCGCCTTTACAGCGTCGGTTGCATAGTAGGATACGTTCGTACCGTCGGAATAAGCGGTGAAAATCAGGTATGCGTTGTATACGTCGCCGTTTTCTGCGTTCGTCACAGTGATGGACGCAGCCATAGCGGATACGGTGAGGGCGGTGATCATCAGTACGGTGAGAAGAACCGCCATGATTCTCTTGAAGTTTTTCATGTTTTCCTCCAAATTAAATTTGTTTTTCGTTTTTGTTTTACGTTCTTCATGCGGATGCGCGGGTCGGATTATTCGTTCTGCTTCACCTGCCTGCGCTTCATGAGGGTCGTATATATCAAGGCCGCCGCAATCGCCGCAGCGCTTAATATCAAAGTAAACCGGAGGGCGAAGACCGTTTCCTCCGTCATCGCAAGCACCGTCGGATCCGGCGTCCGTGCGATGCAGAGGAGCGTGCCGCCCCACACCATCTCTATGACGTATGCCACCGAAGACACGGCGTTCTTTACGATCATGACGCCGACCTGATGCCACGTCATACCGAACGTCAGCAGACCGAACGTGATCAGCAGGATCCCGGCGATCGCCAGCGCTACGACGTGAACCTGTATGATGCGCCGTCGTGCCGCCTTTTTTTCCGCCTCCGAGCGCCGCTTCCGTGCGTCCGTCCGGCGGGTCAACCATTTGTGAATCATTCCGTCCTCTTTCGTGTTTCCGATACTTCCGATGTGCGTCTGTGTTTCAGCCGGTCTCCCGTCACTCCGCCGTCCGGCCGACTACGCCAAACTGGTTGAGCGGCCATACGCGGAAGACGATCTTGCCGACTACGTTATCATAATCAATGCATCCGACCGACGAATTGCGGCTGTCGACCGAGGTGGCGCGGTGGTCGCCCATCACGAAGATGGCGTTGTCCGGCACCTGATACGGCAGCTCGATATTCGTCTCGCCGAACGCTTTTTCCGTGATATACGGCTCGTCCAGGAGTTCTCCGTCAACGAAAACGTTCCCGTCCTCGTCGATCGTCACCCACTGCTGCGGCGTGGCGATGCACCGCTTGATCAGCAGCTTGCTCCCGAAATACACGCCGACGATGTCGCCCTGCTTGACGTTCGTTCCCTTCACGGAGACGACGATTTCGCCTTCGTTCAGGGTCGGCGTCATCGAGGTGCCGTAGATCCGGAGCACCGGCAGGAAGATCACCGCCACCAGCACCGCACAGGCCGCTACCACGATCAGCGTGTAGATCGTACTGCGCAGGAGCGTGCGGAACCGTTCGCCGCGCTTTACGCGTTTCAGCTCCGCCTCGAGCGCCTCGACCTGCGTCGGATTCTCTTTCTCTGTCGCTTTCTTCTTCATGTCAGCCTTTCTCCGGTTCGCGATCCTTCACCGTGCGCACCGGCGGCTCGCTGTGATTATTTTCCGTCCGCCGCGCCGTCTTTTTCTCCGTCCGGCTGCGGCTGCGGATTCATTCTTCTGATATTTTCAAGATACTGCTGCACGGCCGCGTCCGCCGCTTCAAATACGCCGTTCAGCCGGAGACTCGCCTCGGCCAGCGTTCCCGCTTTGTCGATGGCGATCTGTCTGCTGTTCAGTTTCGCCTGCAGCGCGTCGACCTTCGCCTGCAGCCGCGCGTTTTCCTTTTCCTGCGCGATCAGCATCTCAAGCAGCTCCTTGCGGCTGAGTCTGCTCATTTTTTTGTCAGCCATGCTACCCTCTCTTTTCACGGGGATCGTTCGGCGGATCAGAGTGGAAAAACCGTACTCGATCTGCGGCCGTTTAGGCATAATGCCCCCACCCATGGAAATACTATTCCACCATATGTATATTATACATATATATCCCCGTTTTTCAAGCCTATTGCGACATTTTTCGCGCGGGGCATTTGTTAACTTTCCGTGAACGCGCCGTCCGTAAAGAAAAAATGAACGCAAAAAACCGCCGTTCCCCGGGCAGGAGAGCGGCGGCAGGTGTGCCATCGTATTATTCATTCGGGACGCGGTGCGACGGCAGGACGAGATTGCCGTTCAGTTCCATGACGTAATCGCCGGCCCGCAGGAGATCGCAAAGATCGGCCTCATTCTCCGGCATCCGCGGGAACCGCACGGCCGCCATGCCTTCGTGATTCGTATGGTGGAAATCGGTGCCGCAGATCACGGGCTGACCGTGCTCGCGCGCGAACCGGCTGCCGAAACCGTTGTTTGAATCAATGTTCGGGTGCATATTGAAGGCCTCGATCCCGTCGGACAATTCGCCGAGGTAGACCGGCTCGCCGATCGGATTATCCCGGTACGGATGCGCCGTGAACACGATGCTCTTTTTGCGTTCCGGCGTACCGATGAAGGAGCGGTATCCGGCCTTGACGTAGGAGAGCAGCTGCGGCGTATCGGCCGGTTCCACGCCGTAGACGAGAAAATCGTACGTCTTCATGTCGCAGAACGTCAGCTCCATGCCGTAAAAGACGCGCATCCCGACAGCCTCGGCGGCCGCACACGCGCGGTGATAATCCTCGACGTGGTGCCTGATCTGCTCGTCCGTATAATTCAGCCGCAGGTGGTTCGTGATCACGACCGCGTCGTAATGCCGGGCATGGTATACCCTGATCATCTGCTCCGGCTCGATCTCGCCGCAGTAACTGGCGGGTTTCGTGTGCGCGTGCATCTCCATCTTGACAGGATACGCCGTCCGAAGCCACAATGCGATCTCTTCTACGGTCTGATTGTTCATATCTGTCATCTCACGTATGTTTCTTCCTATAATTCAGCAGGATCTGCGCGGACGCCGTCCATGCCCGCCGCACCACGTCACGGCCGCGGATCAGCACCGACCCGTCGGCGTACACTTCCGTATAGATCGCCTCCGCGCCGTCCAGGTGTTCGCCGCCCGTAAGATCGAGCCCCGTCCACAGGTACCCGATCGACGCGGCGTTCACGGCATGGCACATCGTGCCGTCGGCGAAGAATACCTCGTTCGGCGAGCAGAGCTCCCAATGGCTGTGCCCCGAATAGAGGATCGCCTGCGGGAATCCGGCCAGCACGCGGACGACGGGATCGCTCTGCCGGATGCCCCACCAGCCTTCGCCGTCCGAGCTGCCCGCCACCGTATTTTCAACGGCCTCGTGGCAGAAGACGAAGATCGGGCGCGCGGGATCGGCGTTTTCCGCCAGTTTTTCGCGGAGCCACGCCACCTTTTCGTCGGAGAATACGGCGGGCGTATCCGGTTTATCGGAGGCGAGAAAAATAAAATGATACCCGCCGATCCATTTGTCGTACGAGAGGCTGTCGAGAGATGCGAAACGCTTGAATTCCGCCTCCTGCACCGCCGCCTCCCGGAATCCAAAATCGTGATCGCCGATAACGTAATAAACGGGCGGCGCTCCGGCGGCTTCCTTCGCCAGTTTCAGCATGATGTCGTGCTCCCGGGCGTCTCCGTTGTCCGCAATATCGCCGGTTACCGCGATGCACGCGCTGTCCGGGCAGATTTCGGCAACATCCGCGAGCAGAGCAGCCGTGTGGCGTTCGCCCGTGCGTTCGGGATCGCAGACGTCGATGTGCAGGTCGCTGACCGTCTGAAATTCGAACACCGGCTTGCCGAACGTGCGATACGCTACCGGCTCCGGCAGCGGCACGAACAGCGGATCAGACACGCCCGCCTCGTTTTCTGCGGTGATCAGCAGACCGGCCGCTCCGACGGGCACGAGCAGATTCCGCGGCAGGTCAAGCACCGCA
>JAZUKT010000233.1:0-4568 GCA_045643445.1 Eubacteriales bacterium | reverse complement strand
AATGTGAGGCGGGCACAAAGGAGCCCGCCTGGGTTTTTTGGGGAGGGGGGGGGGGGCGCCGCCGCGGGACGCGGCGGCGAGACGGCGCACGGGGCGACGCGGCGCAGGGCGGCGCATGGGGCGACGCGGCGCGGCGACACGCGGCGGGGAGGCGCACGATTTCAAAGGCCGGCAGCAGATGCCGCCGGGTGATTTCAAAGGGCAGCGGCAGATGCCGCCGCCTTCGTCTCATTTTTTGAGGCAGTTTTCGGATTTTGCTGTCAAATCGGCCCTGAAAAGGAAATTTGACAGAAAGCAAAAAGTGACCTATCCGGGATTTCTGTCAAATCGGATTAAAACAAAGGATTTGACAGACATTTTACCTGTCTCGACAGCTTGGGACGCGTCACCGGCGAGCCGGGTTCCGTCCCCTCCGCACATTTGCCCGATTTGATGCATCAAATTTCTGTCAAAAACACTCAAATCAACCAATTTGACAGAGTCCCCGAAAACGGCACAATTTTGTTTCTGTCAAATTCGGCAAAATCCGCTGATTTGACAGACGTTTTTCAAAAAGAACGAAAAAAACGGGACGTAACCGGGAAAAATGCGCCGCGGCATCGCCGCGGGCACGGCAATCAAGGCGCCGGCCTCCGCCGCCCCGGCCCAACCGGCAAAAAACAGGCCGGGCTCCTTCGAGCCCGGCCCATTTTCACAGAACACTCAGCTTTTTATCCGATCTTCAGCGAACCGGTTTCGATCAGCTTGCCGGAACGGCGGCTGAACAGCATGATTCCGTTATCCTTGAGGGAAACGTGAACCTTTTCGCCGATGCCGTACGTGACACCGCCGAACACGACGCCGGTCAGAAGATAGTTGCCGAGCTTCACGCGGACCGTCGTTTCCATGCCGGTCGGCATCGCGCTGTAGATCTCGCCCTCGAGGCCGCCCTTTTCGCAGATCTGGACCATCTCGGGACGCACGCCGATCACGAAATCGTCATCCGTCATCGCGGCAGCGTCGACGTCCTCTTCGACACGCGCGATCGGGTAGGAGAAGGGCACATCCTTGTTGGTCTTCTCGGCGTAGCCCTTCTGCGCCTTCGCTTCCTCGAGCTGAGCCGCCTTCTCCTCGGCCTCACGCGCCTCCGCGGCGCGGAACTCGGCGATGGAAAGCGGGCTGCCGAATTCGAAGCGGGCCTTGACGCCGTCGAGGATGGTGAAGTCCATCGCGCCGTCCGCGGCCTGGCCGCCGCGCGCCTCGATGAAGTTGATCGACGGATTGCCGACGAAGTCCGCGACGAAGAGATTCTTCGGACGGCCGTACACGGTCAGCGGCGCGTCGTACTGCTGCAGAACGCCGTTCTCGATCAGGCAGATGCTCGTCGCGAGCGTCATGGCCTCCATCTGGTCATGCGTGACGTAGACGAAGGTGCAGCCGGTGTTCAGGTGCAGACGCTGCAGCTCGGAGCGCATCTCGAGGCGGAGCTTCGCGTCGAGGTTCGAGAGCGGCTCGTCCATGAAGATGACGGAGGGCTCCGGCGCCAGCGTACGCGCAATCGCGACACGCTGCTGCTGGCCGCCCGAAAGCTCGGCCGGATAGCGGTCGAGGAACATGTCGATCTTGACGAGGTGCGCCACGCGGGCGACGATCTCGTCGATCTCCTTCTTGCTGTACTTTTTGAGATTCTTCAGACCGAACGAAATGTTTTCATAGACGGTCATGTTGGGCCACAGCGCGTAGTTCTGGAACAGGAAGCCGACGTGGCGCTTGTTCGGCGGAACGTTGATACCCTTTTCGCTGTCGAACACGACCGTGTCGCCGATCTCGATCCGGCCGGAGGTCGGGGTCTCGAGGCCGGCGATCATGCGGAGCGTGGTCGTTTTGCCGCAGCCGGACGGTCCGAGGAGCGTGACGAAGGACCGGTCTTCGATCGTCAGATCGAGGTGGTCGACGGCATAGAAGCCGCCCCACCGTTTCGTAACATCAGTTAAAACGATTTTCGGCATATTTAACCTCCAATTCCTTTATCAAGACTTGCACCTGTGATCTTGTTGACCGCCCAGTTGCAGATGAGGATCGTCACGATCAGGATCAGGTTGATACCGCTCGAGAACGCGTAGAGACCCATTTCGTCGAAGTAGTCGAGCGTCGTCGACAGGATATAGCCCTGCACGCACAGAAGCATGAACAGCGACAGCTCCCGGAGGCAGGTCATGAACGGGAGCAGGTAGCCGCTGACGATCGAGGATTTCTGAATCGGTATGACGATTTTCAGCATCCGCTTGATCCACGGGATATCCTGGATGATGGCCGCCTCTTCGATTTCGCCGCTCAGCTGCAGCATGGAGTTGAGAGAGCTCCGGCTGGCAAACGGGATGTACTTGACCGTGCCGACGAGAATCAGAAGCCAATATGTGTTATACAGGTTGAAATACTTGTTCGAGAACAGTACGAAGAACGCGATGCCGACCGCGACGGAGGGCATCAGA
Source organism: Eubacteriales bacterium (assembly GCA_045643445.1). Taxonomy (GTDB): domain Bacteria; phylum Bacillota; class Clostridia; order Oscillospirales; family CAG-272; genus UMGS1696. Next base: position 2,097 of record JAZUKT010000233.1, on the reverse strand, counting down.
TACGGCAGGAACGCCACGCTGTTGACGTAGCTCGCGAGCTTCGAGCGGCGGTTCTTCGAGACGGCGTAGCCGATCAGCGTGCCGATCGTGCCCGCCAGAAGCGCGCACGCGACGGAGACGAGCATCGTTCCGCCGAAGCCGCGCCAGATCGTCGGGTTGAAGAGCATGCCCTTCTGGCCGTACATGCCGTTTTCGGTGATGTTCTCACTGGTGAGCCACCATTTCGACGTGAGGTTCTTCGCGTCCCAGGTGTACAGGAAGCTGTAATCGCCGGGGTTCGGAAGGATCGTTTCGAACGCGAACGAGATGATCGGGAAGATACTCGTGAAGAAGGTGATCACGACGAAGATGACCGCGATGACGATCTTGCCGACCTTGCCGAGGTTGATCTTCGAGATCTGGCCGGATTTGCCGGTGACCGTCGTGTAGTTCTTGCGGCTCTTCAGGCTCCGCTGGTTGAGATACATGATCGCGAAGCCGAGCAGCATCATGATCACGGCGAGGATACTCGCCTCACCCGCGCGCGAAGCGTTCATCTCGAGGTATTTGGTCGCGAGGGTCGTGAGCTTCAGGTAATGCGGGACGGGATAGCTTCCCATGGAGCTTCCGAACACGAGCAGGATCGTCGAGAGGACGGCCGGCCGGATCAGGGGAAGCGTGATGCGGAACATGATCTTCGACTTCGGCGTATTCAGGATCGTCGCGGCCTCCTCGAGATTCGCGTCCATGTTCCGGAAGATGCCGCCAATCAGGATATACGCGAAGGGCGCGTAATGGAGGCCCAGAACGACTATGCTTGGGAACAGCCCCTGACACCACCATAGCGGCATGTGGATGCCGAACAGTCCGGCAAAGAGGCCGTCCTTCGTGCCGGTGATCAGGTTCGAGTCGAACATGTTCTTCCACACCATCGCCAGCGTCCACTGCGGCATGATGTACGGGAAAATGAAGATGGAGCTCAGATATTTTTTGCACGGCATGTTCGTCCGCGTGACGAGAAACGCGAAGATGCCGCCGAACAGGATCGCGACGGCGCAGGAGCAAACCGCGAGGATCACCGTGTTGAGCAGCGGCGTCCACAGATTCGCTTTCGACACGTTGCCGGTAAACAGGTCGATGTAGTTCACCAGCGTGAAGCCGGAGGTCTTGCCGGAAAGATGCTGGTCGATGGTGCCGACGTGTACCTTGAGGGTATCCTCGACAATGGCGATGATCGGAGCAAACGTCGTCAAAGTACAGAGCACCGCCATGATGACCAGAATGGTGTTCTGAGGTTTGGAGAAGAACGTGCGGAGCTTGTTGCGCCGGACCGCGCGTCTGTCTGCTTTTGTGGTCATGGTCTTTTGCATACTTGCCTCTCTAAAAGCCAAAGGCGTCCCGCGAGGGACACCTTTGGACTTTCGAAATCAGAAAAACGTGAATCAGAATCCGGATTACTTGCCGTATTTCGTGAGCATCTCGATCCAGCTGCCAACGGTGAACGCAACGTCAGCGCAGTACTTGGGATCTTCGACCACGAGCTCGCCTTCGCCGATCCACCAATCACGTCCAAGGTCTCCGTCAGCCTTGTGGTTGAACTGGGCTTCGGTGCCGGCAGCAACCGTGGGGTTGGAGGAGTAGCCGCCGATGTCCTTGCCCCAGGCGGAGAAACCGTCGACGGTGCAGGTCATGTAGGCGATGAACGCGCAGGCAGTCCAGGGCAGGGGGCTGTTGTCGGTGACGAACAGGTAATGGCAGTAGCCGTAGCCGCCGAAGCCTTCATAATTGTCCTGATAGGCAGCGATCGTCACGTTGCTCTTGGAAACCGTGTCGGTCTCCTGGACGGAACGCAGCTTGGAGTAAACGAGGAGACCGAACTGGTCAGCCGCGGACTTGTCGACGAGGGTGTTGCAGATGGGGCCGTCATCCGTCTGAGCGGAGTAGCTGCCCACCCACAGCTTGATGTAAGCGAGGGCGTATTTGCCGTTTTCGCCGAGGCCGAGGTCGGCCGCGTCCTTAGCCATTTCGTCGATCGTGGGCTGGAAGTACGCCTTGGAGGCGCTGTCGAGCTTGTCGAAGGCTTCCTTGAGCTTGGTCGCGTACTCGTCCTTCGTCAGC
>JAZUKT010000232.1:0-6245 GCA_045643445.1 Eubacteriales bacterium | reverse complement strand
TTTGGTAAGCCCCGCCGGAATCGCCAGATGCTCGAGTGTCGTAAGCCCCTGTCTCGCGTAGGTGCCAACGGCTGACGGAAACGAGATCGCCGCTGTGTCGCGGAAGCCGGTTTTCAGCCGCACGGATCGTTTCCCGGGATTCTGACCTGCCGGGCGGCCGGAATCGAACAAATATAAGATGAGATGGATGACGAGAGACAGGCCTTCGGCTACCGCAGATCCGCCGACAACCGCCAGGCAGGACGCTTCGACGTTTCCGGGTGCGAGCATGACGAGAGCGGCGGAGGTACCGATGATTTTGATAAACTGCTCCGAGACGGCGACAATGGCGTTTTTGGTGACTTTTCTGAGCCCGGTAAAATAGCCGGACAGTCCCGACGAAAGCGATATGGCGGGCAGACTGACGGCGAGCACGCGCAGAGATAATAATGTTCGCATATCCCGCAGGAGATACCGGGCGATCGGTTCGGAGAAAATCCAAAGCAGCAGGCCGGAGCCGATCCCGAACAGGAGACTGTACCGGCAGACGGAACGGATCACCTGCCGCATGGCGTATTTCCATGAGGCTGCGTCCGCTCCGTCAAGCTGAGCACAGCGCTCCGACGTCAGTTTCAGCGCGCCGAGATTGACGCAGGAGAGCGCCAGTGTTACGGCGAATCCGTATACACTCATAACAAGCGTCAACAGTCCCATGCTTTCCGTGCCGATTTTGTCGTGTACGTACGCATTGAAGCTGACGGCCAGCCCGCGCATGGCGATATTGACGGCGGACAGAAGCAGAGCGTTCGAGAGAAATCGGGTTCTGTGCTGATTCAAAAGGCGCCTCCCGCCGTGTGCGGACAATAAAATTTGCACGGCATAACAGTAACACTTGATTTTTCAAAAAAACAATAGTATAATAGGGTTGGATTATTACATCATTCTGCTGAATTTACGCGAAGGACGGACGGAATTCATGGATCGAGTCAGCAAAGAGAACTATTATCTTGACATTGCCGAGACGGTTTCGGAGCGCAGTACCTGCCTCCGCAAGCGTTACGGTTCCATCATCGTCAAAAACGACGTGATCATTTCGACCGGCTACAACGGTGCGCCGCGCGGCCGCAAGAACTGCACGGATCTCTGTGATTGCGCCCGTGAACGGCTGAACATCCCGCGCGGAGAACGCTATGAACTCTGCCGTTCCGTCCACAGCGAGGCGAATGCCATCATTGCGGCATCCCGTGAAAATATGCTCGGCTCTTCCCTTTACATCTGCTGCACCGATCCGAAGACCGGCGAGATCGTACCCGGTACGAACTCCTGCCTCATGTGCAAGAAACTGATCCTCAACGCGGGCATTTCGAAGGTCTTCATCCGTGACGACAAAAACGAATTCCGAGAGATCAATACCACCGAATGGATCGAACACGACGACAGCCTTGACGGAATCGTCGGTTATTGATCCCGGCACTATCCTATGCGGGGAGATTTCCTTTCATGAATAATCGGTTTCTGATTGCCGAAGCGGACGACGGGATGCTTGACGCAATCATGAAAATTGAGCAAACGTCGTTCACCTGTCCGTGGTCGGCGAATAGTTTTGAGGAAGCGATGCGAGCCGAGCCGGTTCGTGTGCTGTCGGCACTCGATGCGGACGGGACTGTCTGCGGTTTCGCGTGTCTCCAGATGATCGACGAAGAGGCGGAGATCCTCAATATCGCCGTCGGTCCGGCAGTACGCCGCGGCGGAATCGGACGGATGCTGATCGACGCGATGCTGTCACTTGCGCGCGATAACGGCGTCAGAAACGTCTATTTAGAGGTGCGGCGCTCCAACGTTCCGGCGATCCGGCTTTATGAATCCGTCGGATTTCAGTTGATCGGAACACGGAAACGCTATTACACCGAACCCGTGGAGGACGCCTTGATCATGTGCCTCACCCTTGACTGAATTACCTTACCGAAACCAGAGGAATCCTGTTATGCTTCTTTTTGCCATAGAAAGTTCCTGCGACGAAACGTCCGCGTCCGTTATCCGTGCCGACGGCAATCGGATCGACGTGCTCTCGAACGTCGTAGCCACGCAGATTCCCGTGCACGCCCTCTACGGCGGCGTTGTACCGGAAATTGCGAGCCGCGCACACTGTGAGGCGATCTCCGGCGTCGTATCCGAAGCGATCCGCAAAGCAGGTGTATCGCTGAATGAGTTGGAAGCCGTTGCCGTTACGTTTGCACCGGGACTGATCGGCTCGCTTCTTGTCGGTGTAAACTATGCGAAAGCGCTTGCGTCGGCTCTGCATATTCCGCTGATCCCCGTTAATCACATCGAGGCGCACGTCGCCGCTGCCTATATCGAACATGAGGATCTGGTGCCGCCGTATCTCGCACTTGTCGTGTCGGGCGGACATACCTCGCTCTACCGCGTGACGGACTGGGATGCCTTTGAAGAAATCGGCTCATCGCGTGACGACGCCTGCGGAGAGGCATTCGATAAGGTCGGGCGTGTGATGGGACTTCCCTATCCAGGCGGCGCAGCCATGGATCGTCTTGCTTCGAAGGCATATCAAACGATTGACTATAAAGCGAAAGGCGCGCTCTCTTTTCCCTCTCCGGCTACGCCTGACGACAGTTTCGACTTTTCCTTCAGCGGTCTCAAAACTGCCGTGATCAATCATATCCATCACGAAAAACAGATCCGTCAAACGGATGTTCTTCCGGAAGAAACAACGGCTGAGATTGCCGGTGCCTTCACGAATGCGGTCTGTGACGGGATCTGCAAAAAACTCAAACGCGCGCTGATCGAGACGGAAACCGAAACGCTCGTGATGGCAGGCGGCGTTGCGGCCAATTCCCACCTGCGTTCAGCCGTTGCCGCTCTTGCTGAATCCTGCGGCGTGCGCTTTATCGTTCCTTCGCTTTCCCTGTGCGGTGATAATGCCGCTATGACCGCCTCGGCCGGATATCACCTCTATCAGCTCGGGTTAGTTGCCGACAGTGATTTGAACGCCTGTGCTTCCGACGAAGGGGCGTTTGAAGTCATAGAAGCCATAAAACGGCGCGTCGGACGCTCGGAAAGCTAAAAAATCACCGTTTTCCACATCAGTTTTCAACAGGTTGTGGATAAATACGGGGGAAAATCAGCTATCCGCCGCCCGTGAATCTTTATTCAGGCATACAGAGCCGTGCATATTCTTTTCCGCCAAATCATATTCGTTTTCCGGCTCATTCTGTATAGACTCGCGGCCCGTTACCTGAATCGACATAAGCCCCCGGCTCTCTCAACTTGATTTTTTCCATCGTCATTTCCCGCGTTCTGCATATGATTTAAGACTGAAACGGATGAATGTTTCCATGAAGAAAATGACACCAACATACAAAAATCGGATTATTTCCCTACCGGCGGAAGCGGTTCGTGAAAAGTTATCCACAGCTACAAAAGAAGAACTTGCGGTACTGATCGCTGTCTGCGACGACCCGGAAACCGACACAAATGTTCTGGCCGCCCGACTCGGAATGACTGAAAAAATGTTCGGTGACGCGCTCACCATGTGGCAGTCAGCCGGTGCGATTGCGCCTGACGGTGAACCGACGGACGAACCCGTGCAGAAGACTGCTGATGAAGAAAAGAAGAAATCCGACACACCGAAGTCAAAAGGCGGCAGACGCGTCACGGTACATACCATACTTCCCTATTATTCGCAGGAAGATGTGGCGGCAGTCGTCGAGCGGCGGGATGGGTGTTCCGAGCTTATTGATTCCTGCCAGCAGACACTCGGCAAAATGTTCAATATGACCGAAACCGCCGGAATCATCCGTCTGGTCGATCATCTCTCGCTCCCGAGCGAATATATTTTGATGCTCTGCCAGTATGCGGCGGAAATCGGAAAGCCTTCCGTCCGTATGGTTGAAAAACTGGCGATCGAGTACTATGACAGCGACGTCGTGACCTGCGAAGCGCTCGAGGAAGAACTGACCAATGCTGCGGAACGGAAAACGCTTGAATCCTACGTCAGATCGCTCTTCGGGTTCGGCGGGCGCTCTCTGATTAAGAAAGAAAAGGATTTCATCGCCGCGTGGAGCAACAAGTATCATTTCTCCCGCGAACTGATCCGCGCCGCCTATGAAGAAACGGTCGGCAAGATCAACAAACCGAGCATGGATTACGCCAACAGAGTCCTCGAAAACTGGTATTCTGCCGGCTATAAAACGCCTGAGGACGTCGCGGCAGCGGCACAGCAGCACGCGGCAGGTTCGCAGACGGGATCCAGCTTCAAGACGGACGAATTCTTTGAGGCTGCGCTGAAGCGCTCCTATGCCTCGGCAGGCCAGTCAGAAAACGACGACAGAAAAGGAGACAAAACATGAGCCGAAGCGATAATATTCGCCGCGCTAAAGAAGTGATCGCATCACACCGAGCCGGAAGTATTGCCCTCTATGAACAGCATACGGCTGAGGCTGCGTCCGTTGTTCCCGGTTACCGCGAAGTGGACAAGGCTCTTTCCTCGGTCGGTTCCCGTATCATGGGCGCCGTCTTCTCCGGCTCCGATCCGACTGCCGAAATCGAACGGATCCGCCGCGAATATGATGAACTGGCGCAGAAGAAGCAGGCGCTGCTGACTACGCACGGCTATCCGGCTGATTACTGCGATATCCACTATACCTGCCCCGCCTGCTCCGACAGCGGTTACGTCGGGATCGACATCTGCTCCTGCCTCAAACGGGAGATCGTCCGTGCTTTTTCGGAGGACAGCGGACTCTATTCCCTGCTTGCCGATCACACGTTTGAAACCTTCTCGCTCGATTATTACAAGGGCGGAGACAGACGGATGATGGAGCAGAATCTCTCGATCCTCCGCGCGTATGCGTCGTCTTTCAAGGCCGGTGCTTCCGACAGCTTTCTCTTCTTCGGCGGCACGGGACTCGGTAAGACGCATCTCTCTTCCGCCGTCGCCAAAGTCGTCATTGAAAACGGCTTCTACGTCGTATACGAATCCGCCATCAACCTGATGACCGATTACGAATCGGCGCGGTTCGGCTCAAAGACGGCAGGCTCGTCACAGCCGGATCTTGATCGGTACGACGACTGCGACCTGCTCATCATCGACGACCTCGGCTGTGAGATCACGAATCAGTTCACGCTCTCCTGCCTCTATCGTTTGATCGACAGCCGGATCATGCGGCATCAATCGACGATCATCAGCACGAATCTCAATCAGGAAGAAATCAGAAAACGCTATACGGATCGTCTCGCCAGCCGGATCTTCGGCGAATATAAGCCGCTCATCTTCCTCGGCACCGACATCCGTCAGCAGAAAATCAGTCATCAATAATAATTCTCATACATCAGGAGGAAACAACTATGAAAATCGGCGCAATGGTCGAATCGTTCCGTCTCGGATTCAAGGGCGGCGTCATCAAGGCGGCTGAACTCGGAATCGAAGGCATCCAGGCTTACGCCACGGACGGCGAACTCGCTCCCGAAAACATGACGAAAGACAAAATCAAGGAGACGCTTGACATCGTGCAGTCGAACGGTCTCGTTTTCTCCGCACTCTGCGGCGACTTCGGCCACAACTACGGCGAAGCGGAAACGAACGATCTGTATGTCGAGAAATCCAAGCGCGTTCTTGATCTGGCAAAGGAACTCGGCTGCGACGTCGTAACGACGCACATCGGCAGAGTTCCGGCAGAAGAATGCGAAAGAAAAGAAATCATGCGCAAAGCCTGCCGTGAAATGGCCGAATACGCAGATTCCATTCATTCCGCATTTGCCGTTGAGACGGGTCCCGAAAGAGGCCAGATCCTCGGTGAATTCCTGGATTCTCTCGGCGCAGGCGGCGTCCGTGTTAACTTCGACCCTGCCAACCTCGTAATGTGCGTGGACGACCGTCCGGAAAACGCGCTCAAATATATCGGCAAGTATGTCGTTCACACCCATGCCAAGGACGGCATCATGCTGCGGAAAAAGGTCGAAGAAGCGATTAAGATCGGCGCGGAAGCAAAAGAGCATCAGGCTATGATCGACATGGGCCGCAAGTATCTCGAACTGCCGCTCGGTGAAGGTGACGTGGACTTTGACGTCTATCTCCCTGCTCTGGCCGCGACCGGCTACAACGGCTTCCTCACGATCGAACGCGAAGTCGGCGAAAATCCCGTACACGACATCGAGCTTGCAGTAAACTTCCTCAAGGAAAAGTACAACAACTACAACCTCAAGGACTGATAAGACCCTAAAAATTCAGGCATACCGTGAAAGGTATGCCT
>JAZUKT010000231.1:0-11301 GCA_045643445.1 Eubacteriales bacterium | reverse complement strand
AATTCGAACTGGGATGCGCCGGTGGAGAGAAGCAGACGGGCTTCGCCCTTCTTTGCGATCGCGTCATTCAGCTTGGCGGCAACGAGTTTCGCAGCGTGTTCGCCGCTTTCTTCTGCAGTGTGATAAACGTGGATAACCATGGGTTCCTCCTAAAATTGTATGTTTATTTGAGTTTGACTCTATTTCCTTCAACCCATACGGCGTACGGGTAAAGTTCGTTATTAAGAAGCACCAGATCGGCTTTTTTCCCGACCCGGATACTGCCGACTTCTCCGTCAATCCGAAGAAGACGAGCGGGATTCAGGCTGAGCATTCTGACGGCATCGCAGAGTTCGACGCCCGCTTCCTTCACGGCCGTGCGCAGGAGACGATCCCCGGTCGCCACACTGCCGGCAAATCCCGAAAAATCGGGAAGGCAGGCCACGCCGTCCTTGATGATGGCAGGCATTCCGTGCGCCCGGCTGCCGATGATGGATTCGCCCTCGGGCATCCCGGCGCCGCGCATACTGTCGGTGATCAGCGAAATATGGTCGTGCGGCTTCGTCTTGAAGATCAGCTGCAAGAGTTCCGGCGGCAGGTGCTTTCCGTCCGTGATCAGTTCCACGTTCAGTTCGTCGAACAGAAACGCCGACTCGATGATCCCGAGCACCCGGAAGCCGTTCCGCCGTGTGATGGTGGACATACTGGAATAGAGATGCGTGACGAGCGTATAGCCGTGGCGGATGCTCTCCTTCACGACGTCGAAATCCGCGTTGCTGTGTCCGATCGCCGCAAGGATCCCGCGTTCCCGGCATTCGTCGCCGAGCGCCATGGCACCGTCGAGTTCCGGTGCGATCGACCAGCGAACGATCAGATCGCCGCCGCGTGCGAGGATCTCACCGTAATGCTCCTTCGTCGGCTTTTTCAGATATTCCGGCGGCTGAGCCCCGGACTGCGCGGGCGAAAAATACGGTCCTTCCAGATGGACGCCCGGCATATGCGGCATCCCGTCCGTGACTTTTTTCGCCTCTCTGAACTGATCGAAGAACGCGAACAGCTCGTCGTCCGGGCAGGTCATCGTCGTCGGCACGTACGTCGTCGTTCCGTGCGCAAGATGAGCCCGCGCGGCTCCGATGATGTCCTCCGGCGTTCCGTCCATGACGTCAAATCCGCCGCCGCCGTGCGAATGCATTTCAACGAATCCCGGCACGAGCGTTCTGCCGCCGCAGTCGGTCACATCCGTTCCGTCCGGCACGTTCCCGGGCACACCTGCCCCGAGCGCAATGATCCGTCCGCCGTTCACGAGGAGCCAGCCGGAGTCGATCATCCCGTTTTCCGTCACGATCGCCGCGTTTTTGAGTAGTGTCATCGCTTTATCTTCCCTTATGCTGTTCGTTCGATTTCACAACCGTCATTATACCATAATCCGCCGGAAAAGTCAATGCCATCCCGCGGATTCACCCGTTCGATTCCGCGTATCCTTCGGGATAATCCCACGTGAGGATCGCCCTGAGCAAAGCCTCGCCGTTCGCATGCTCTTTTTCCGCTTTCGACTTGCCCGTGAGCACAGCCGTCGTCGGCAGCGTCCGCAGCGCGATCACCGCGTCCTCCGGGAAAATCGCGGCCGCTTCGTAGAATTTACAGAATTTCGTGTCCGCGAACCGCACGCCGCACTCGTCGATCGCGCCGTCGGGTGTTTCATCTCCGAACAGATCAGCGAGCTTCACGAATCCGCCGGCGTGCGCCACGATCTCATACTGATCCTCCGCGAGAATACAGACGGCCGCCGAGCCGCTGAACACCTCGTACGTGAACCGCTCGCTCATCTGACTGTTCGCAAGCAGATCGACGACCTCGCCGAGGTGCGCCTCTTCATAGGCCGTGACCTGCGCCTCGGTCATATACACCATATCGTTCAGCTGGACGTAGGTCTTGCCGTCGCCGTTCAGATCCGGGATCAGCGTCTCGAAAAGGCGGCTGAGCGCCTGATTTTCGTTCGCCGTAATGTCGTCGGGCCCGGCGTAGAGCACCGACACGTCCGGGTTTGCGTGGCCGGTAAACTGCACGAGCGCGATCGAAAGGATGACCGCAAACGCCGCGACGAGCAGGATGACGACTTTATTATGATACCAGAAATTCGCCAGTTTATTGATCTTGACGGGTTCCTCCGTCTCTGCTGCCGGTTCGTTTCCGCCGGTCAGCCGGAGCCGCCGCGCCGCGTTCGACTCAAATTCGGTTTCGGATTCTTTCCGTTCGTTATCGTTCATGTCGTGTCCTCTCCCATTCATTTGTTCCATTATAGCAAAACGCGCCGTCCGCTTCAAGAGGAAATTTGTAACGAATGGCCGGTTGAGCCGCTTTTTTGCGCATTCCGGGAGAATTCTGCCGCCTGCCCTTGATTTCCTCGCGCCGGTGCTGTATAATATAGGGTAATTGATTCATTCACCAACGAAAGGCGAACTTATGTACAAGGATAAAAAAGTCGTATTCTCCGGCGTTCAGCCGTCCGGCGTCCTCACCATCGGCAACTACCTCGGCGCGATCCGCAATTTCGCCGAATTCTCCGAGGAATATCACTGCTATTACTGCGTCGTTGACGAACACGCCATCACCGTCCGTCAGGTTCCGGCCGATCTGCGCCGCCGCACCTACGAAACGCTCGCACTCTATATCGCGTGCGGTCTCGATCCCGAGAAAAACACGCTGTTCGTCCAGTCCCACGTCTCCGCCCACGCGGAACTCGGCTGGATCATCGACTGCTACACCATGTTCGGCGAACTCTCCCGCATGACGCAGTTCAAGGACAAATCCGCGAAAAACGCCGACAACGTCAACGCCGGGCTCTTCACCTATCCGTCGCTGATGGTCGCCGATATTCTGCTCTATCAGACGGAGCTCGTCCCGGTCGGCGTCGACCAGAAGCAGCATCTGGAACTGACCCGCGACGTGGCCGCCCGTTTCAACGCCCTCTACGGCGACACGTTCGTTGTGCCGGAGCCGTTCATCCCGAAAACGACCGCGAAGATCATGTCGCTCGCCGAACCGACGAAGAAAATGTCCAAATCCGACGACAACGAAAACGCGACCGTCCGCATTCTCGATCCGCGCGACGTTATCATCCGCAAATTCAAGCGCGCCGTTACCGATTCCGGCAGCGAAGTCCGTTTCGCCGAAGACAAGCCGGGCGTATCGAACCTGATGTCCATCTACGGCGCCTTCACCGGCAAGACGATGGAAGAAATCGAACGCGAATTCGAAGGCAAGGGCTACGGCGACTTCAAGGTCGCAGTCGGCGAGACCTGTGCAGACGCGCTCGCGCCCGTCCAGGCTGAATTCGCCCGTCTCTCCGGCGACAAGGCGTACCTCGAATCCGTCATGCAGAAGGGTGCCGAAGCTGCCGCTCACGACGCTGCCCGCACGATGTCGAAGGTCAGACGCAAGGTCGGCTTCACGGAACTGAAACGGTAAACCGTCCCATTCTATCACGAACATTTGAAGGAGATCATCCTATGAAAACAAGAGCAGTCCGGCTGCACGGCACGGAAGATTTACGGATCGAAGAATTTGAGCTGCCCGAGATCACGGACGGCGAGATTTTAGCCGAAGTCTTCTCCGACAGCATCTGTATGTCCTCCTACAAGGCCGCCGAACAGGGCGCACGCCACAAGCGCGTTCCCGACGACGTTGAAGTCCATCCTGTGATCATCGGTCACGAATTCTGCGGCAAGCTCGTCAAAATCGGCGCGAAATGGGCAGACAAATTCCACGCAGGCGACAAGTTCGTCATTCAGCCCGCGCTCAACTACAAAGGTTCGCTCGCGGCGCCCGGCTATTCCTACTCCTACTGCGGCGGCGCGGCCACGTTCGTCGTGATCCCCGAGGAAGTCATGCTCATGGACTGCCTGCTCGCTTACACCGGCGACGCCTATTTCTACGGTTCGCTGACCGAGCCGATGTCCTGCATCGTCGGCGGTTATCACGCCAACTACCACGTCAAGCCCGGCACGTACGTCCACGAAATGGGCCCGGTTCCGCGCGGCAACATGATCATCCTCGCCGGCGCCGGTGCGATGGGTCTCGGCTGTGCCGATTACGCCATCCACGGAGGCAATCCGCCGAAACTTCTGATCGTCACCGACCTCGACGACGCCAGACTGGCACGCGCCGAGCAGCTGCTCCCGCCGGCTGACGCGAAAAAGTTCGGCGTGGATCTCAAGTTCATCAACACGAAGAACATCGAAAATCCCGCGGAATATCTGAAATCCTTCACGGACGGCGTCGGTTTCAACGACGTGTTCGTCTATGCGCCGGTTCGCCCGGTCGTCGAGCTTGGCGACGCGATCCTCGCCCGTGACGGCTGTCTCAATTTCTTTGCCGGTCCGACCGATCCCGCATTCTCCGCGATGTTCAATTTCTACAACGTCCACTACGGCTCCACGCACATCGTCGGCACCTCCGGCGGCAACACGGACGACATGAAGGAATCCATCGAGCTGATGACGAAGAACGCCATCAACCCGGCCGGCATGGTCACGCATATCGGCGGCCTGAACGCCTATGCCGAGACGACCCTGAATCTGCCGAAGATCAAGGGCGCGAAGAAGCTCATCTACACGCATCTCGATCTGCCGCTGACCGCCATCGAAGATTTCGGCAAGGTGGCAGCCGAGAACGCAGGCACCGCATTCGGTCAGCTGTTCGCCGATCTCGACGTGATCTGCCGGAACGCGGGCAATCTCTGGTGCGCAGAAGCCGAAAAGCGTCTGTTCGCTTACGCCGGTATCGACGCCTGATCCCACATAAAACAACGTGCGGTTTTCCCCGTTCATTCGGAGAGAACCGCACGTTTTTCTTTTTTATCCGACGCTGTTCGTCATGGAGGCGACGAAGCGGTACGCATAATAGAGACTTTCGCCGCAGGTGAATTTCACCGAGAGATCCACCGCGCCCTCGTCATCCGGCCGCAGAAGCCCGATCGAGGTCATCCGCTGCGCCAGTTCCTTCATACTGCCGTCCGCCGTTCCGAGCACCGTCGCAGTCTCCGTCGTCACAAGCGGAAACGCGATCGCATTCAGTTCGTCAAGCGTATCCCGGATCACCGGCATGAAGTGATTCGTCAGCCGATAACCGTTCTCCGTCTCCTCATACAGCGAATGGAGCACCATGCGGCGCACCGGGCTGACTTTTTCGTACATTTCTTCGTAATCGTCCGCCGACAGTTCCTTTTTCGCCTCGTAATGGCGGTAGCCGGTCATTCCGACGTATGCGTAGCCGTCGAGCATCTCGTCAACCGTGTAGCCGCTCTTCCGGAACAGTTCCTCCGCCGTCTCAGCCGGGCATCCGCCGTTCTTCTTGAGATAGTAGAGATCTTCCCGCTGTCCCGCAAAGGCCGAGACGAGGATCTCTTTCAGCGTCTCCTCCTCATACGGCGTAACGGAAGGCGCACGGACGTACACTTTCGTACCGGGCTTCAGGTTCCGCGTGCTGTCAGCCAGATAATCGCTGAACTGCGCCGCGTTTTCCCGATTGACCGTCACCTCGGAATAGAAGCCGCTGAATTTCGTCCGCTCCCATTTATCATGGATGCGCGACAGGATCAGCTTCATCATGGCCTCGGTGTAGATCGCCTCATAGGTGACGTGAGCGCCGCGCACACCGCGATTGTAGCAGGACAAAAGTGTCTCCCGCTCCGCTTCCGTCAGCCCCGCGAGGACTCCGGCCATATCGTCCGCCGTGATCGCCAGCGGCAGCAGCGCCGTTTCTTCCGACACCGTTCCGCCGAGCAGCGCCACGGCAGCCGCGTCCACGATGGCGAGACTGCGGTTCGTCAGCACGTCGCCTGTTTTGAGAGCGGCGATTTTTTCTTTCAGATCCGCGTCGATCCGATCGGATTCCGCCGACAGACGCTTGAATTTCTCCAGCCGTCCGCCGCCGATCAGAGCTGCGTTCGCCCCGGCGTCCGTCAGCAGATGGCTGAGCTCGTCGAGGTACATCGACACGGTCGCGCCGGAGGAAAGCCGCATCAGACGCTCGCTCTCCCCGGTCAGCTCCGCGTAATGGGAGATATAGCCTTCGTATTCGTCGTTCATCGACAGAACGGGATTCGTCAGGCAGACCGCGATGATCACGGCGCACAGAAGTCCCGAGCCGAGCCGCGGCAGAAAACGGTCCTTACGCCGCCGCGAGATGACCAGCAGCCGGTTCTTCAGCCGACGGCCGCTCGCCGACATATGACAGCCGTCCGCCGCCCGCAATTCGTCGAAAGCGGACAGCCGACAGAGCATCATGGCGTATTCGGTGCTGCGGATACCGCACGAGGAAAGCGTCCGCGAATCGCAGAGCACTTCCATATCCTCACGCAGCATATGCCGCACGATCCAGATCAGCGGATTGAACCAGTACAGGCAGCCGACCAGCGCCGAAAACAGCAGCAGCGGATTGTCGCCGTATTTATAATGATTCAGTTCATGCGCAAACATCATGGAGGCATCCGACGGATCGGTTCCCTCCGGGCAGATCACGACCGGGTGGATCACGCCGACCAGCATGGCAGTCTGACCGACACGCAGCTCCGGCACCCGATTTTCGCGGATCCCGAGCGAAGCGGCCGCCGCCCGATAGGCACGGTCAAGCGCCTCGTCCGTACAGGCCGCCGAATAACGCAGCGCGCGCCGTCTGGCCGTACAGTACGTGCCGACCGTCAGCGTCACCGCGGTCACGGCGCCGAGCAGATAGGCAGACAGCAGCACAGCCGTAACGATCTCCCGCCGGCTGAGCGGCTCCTCTTTCACCGAATCGTCCGGCACGTCGCCGCTCTCGTCCACGTTCTCCGGCACGTCCGTCAGCTCCTGCGTCACCGCAGGCCGCTCGACTGTCCGCAGCACGTACGGATTCGACGCCGCCGCCCGCTCCTCAGCCCGGATCGCCGCTTCTTCCGCAACGTCCGTCTTGAGCGTATACAGGATTTCCCGGCTCGCGGGCAGGATGTTATAGACCGACAGCCGGCTTTCCGGGAAGATCGGACAGAGCAGCCGCGCGAGCAGCACCGTCCACATGATCATCCCGATGAGCGGCGGGATCCGGCATTTGAAGATCTGCTTGACTGCGATCAGAATGAGCGCTGTGACCGACGAAAATACGGTGATCTGCAAAAGCAAAAGCAGAATAAATTCCGTCATACAGACTCCCGGTGAACGTATCAGTCGCTGATCTGTTCGAGGATGCGGATGATGTCCCGTCTTTCGGTTTCGTTCAGTTTGCCGTCCCTGACGAGCGACGCCATCAGCGCATAGGCGGAATTGTCAAATACCCGTTCCACGAAGGAATCCACCTCGCATTTGACGCAGTCTTCCTTCGACGTCTTCGGCATATATTTGTAGACGCCGGTAGTCTTGTCGATCTCGACGGCGCCTTTTTCGGCAAGACGGATGATCAGGGTACGGATCGTCGTATTGCTCCAGCCGGTCGATTCGGACAGACGCTGCACGATCTCGCCGAGCGGCATCCCGTGTCCGCCTTCGCCGCAGCCATCCCACAGCACCTTCATGATCCGCCATTCAGCCTCGGAAATCTTTACGGTTTTTCTTCTTCCTCTCATGGGTTTCTCCTTTTGTTCTGCCGGGAGATTTTGACAGAATCCCCCAAAATATCTATTATATAATCATTATACGCCGCCGCCCGTGGGCTGTCAATGGTCGAAACGAACAAGTTTTGCCGTCCGATTTTGTTCAAAAGAACCGTCTGCAGAGCCGGTTTTTCGTCGTTTATCGTCAGAAACGACAAAAAAAGCAGGGTCGTTTCCGATCCTGCCTTTCGTATGGTTGGATTTACCGCAGCATGACCTGCCCGCCGGTGACGGGAACAGCCTGCCCCGTTTCGTACTTCTGGTCGATGATGTAGAGAACGGCTTTTGCCACGTCCTCGATCCGGCATCCGCGTCCGAGCGGCACCTTGCTCTCGTAGTATTTGCGCACGTCCGCCACCGTCTTCGCGCCGGGTACCTTACCCGCGTTCAGATACTGGACGAACAGTCCCTTCACGGGATCGCTCCACAGCGGACCGTCGAGGAAGTTGCCCGGGCAGACCGCGTTGACCTTGATGCCGTACGGCGCGAGTTCCAGTGCGAACGATTCGGTCAGACCGATACCGCCGAATTTGCTGCCCGCGTAGGCGAAGTTCTTATTGGAACCCTCAAGGCCGGATTTCGAGTTGATCTCGATGATGTCGGCCATATACTCAGGCGAGACGGCGCGCTGCAGCTTCATGACCGCGGACGCATACTTCGCGCAGAGGAAATAGGCCGTATAGTTGACAGAGGTGACGAGCTCGAGATTCTGTTTCGTCATTTCCTCGAGCGAACCGGCACGGACGATGCCCGCGTTATTGACGAATATGTCGAGACCGCCGAACGTGAGAACGGTTTTCTCGATCATGCGGCGGACGCTGTCCTCATCGGAGACGTTGCCGGAAACCGCAAGTGTCGGCGCACCCGTTTCGGCGGCAATTTCGTCAGCCGTCTTCTGTGCGCCCTCGGCGTTCATATCGGCGATAACGACGGCGGCTCCTTCTGCGGCGAGGAAACGTGCCACACCGGCGCCGAATCCCTGCGCACTGCCGGTCACGATGGCGATCTTCCCGGCGAGTTTTTTCGCTTCGCCTGCCGCCAGACTGACCTTCGCCCGGTAACTTTCGACTTCCCAGTTGACGATGAAATCGACCATCGCGGGCGCCATGTGACGTACGCCGCCGAATGCAGCCGCCTCGGTCGTGATCGTCATGCAGTCCGTCCAAACGGCAGCGGCGGTCTTCGCCTCCTTCAGCGTTGCGCCGAGCGTGAACATACCGACGTCTTTCGCAAAGACGACTTTCGGCTTAAATCCGCGGCGCGCCGTCAGTTCGTCGAATGCAGCCTTGATGCCGTCCGGCGTCGTGTCTTCGAGATAGAGCGGCTCCGCCTTGCAGTAGACGATATGGTCGGGCGAGAGCGGCTGACGGAGGATCCCGAACGCCTCGGCGGATGCGGCATAGGCGAGCACCGTCGGATTCGCCGTAAACGTCACGGCGGCGTGTCCGTCGGCGTCGTACAGCATCCGAAGCACCGGGGCGATGGCGGCGGCCGTTTCATCGGCTTCGCACGGCGTGAAATCCGGGCGGTTCGTGATCTTTTCGTTCAGTTTATTCATGACGTTCGAGACGAGTTTATCAAGTCCCAGTCCGCAGTCGGCGGCAAAGAAGATACCGTGATTCTGCAAAAAGACAACGGATGCGTCGCGTCCCGTTTCAGCGCGGTATTCGGCAAGTTTTTCGCGGCAGCGTGCGGCAAGGATGTAGCCGGGCTCGCATTCGTCCACCCAGACTGCCTCCGGGAAGAGCGCTTTCATACCGTCCTTGCCCGAAACGGAGCAGGTCAGCGCATTGACGGTCGCCGGATGCACGTGAAGCACGAACGTCTGCGGGAACAGATCGTGCAGAAGCGTTTCGACGGACGGGCGCTTCGATTCTTCGCCGGGCATTTTCGCCGCCATCAGTTCCGCGAGCACCTGCGCTTCGCGTTCCGCCTGATCTTCGGCGTGCGTGTTCGACCAGATAGCCGCGAGTTTTTTGCGATCCATTTTGACGAAGCCGTCTTCCGTGATCGTCGCAAGAGACGTGCCGCTCCCCTTGATCCAGAGCGTGTCGTCCGTCTTGCAGGACGTATTGCCGCCGCCCGCCAGCACGAAGGATGCGTCCCGGCCGTAACGGTTCGAGAATTCAATCAAAGTCTCAATCATGTCTATGTCCTTTCTGAATCAGAAATCAGATGTCATTCAGTCCTCGACCCAGCCGCCGCGGGCGGAGTAGATCGCCACCCGTTCGCCGAGCGTGGGATGCGCCGCTTTCGTTTCGTCGGAGAACATCGAGTTCCGCTGATCCTCCGACGCAGCCGCCTCGTGTCCGATCAGGGCGTAGGTCGCCTGTCTCAGATGCGCGTAGGCCGGATCCGCCAGCGCCTGACAAATGAACGACTGGCGCGGGGAGTTGATGTCCTCGCCGGAGATCTCGTACAGTCCCCGGTCGTGGCAGAGCCGCATGACGCGCGCGAGCTGCTCCTTCGTATTGCGCGACGGCATATAGGTGACCGCCGAGAAACCGCAGTCGGCGAGCGTATCGAACAGCAGATCGAGGTAGTCGTCCTCGAATTTCTGCGCCTTCTTGTCGCCGGTCGGGGATTCGCCCACGTCGCCGAGGTACGCATACGCGGAGATCGCGCCGAGTTCCTTCGCCAGCGCGGTAAACTCGCGGATGTTCATGCACTCGTCCGTCGCGTCCACGTAGAATTTCTCGACGAGGTGACCTTTCAGAACGCCGAGGATATCGTATTCGTAGAATTCGTCGGGCGCCGTCAGCAGTTTTTCTCTCGTTTTCGCCGCCATCGGAGCACCGCAGAGCCGGTCGATGAAATCGCACGCATCGGCGCGGTCGGGATAGCGGGCGGTGATCTTTTTCGTAAGGCCGTAGCAGATATGGCGTTCCGTCACACTGCCGCCCTCGTGCGCCATCGAAAGCGGATACACGTCCCCCTCAAAATCGAGCGTGATCCCAACGGGGGCGGTCAGTTCGCTGATGCGGGCGCACATCTTCCGGTTGCGTTCGTTCCGCGCGGCACGCACCTTTGCGAGAACCGCTTCCGCCTTGTCGATATTCTGATGCGGGATCCCGTGCATGGCGAGATACGCGCAGGATTTCTGATCGGGGTTGTTGATCTTGCGTCCCACGAGCGGCGTTCCATCCACGTTCACCCGGCACTCGAAGCCGCAGGTGATCGGCATCCCCATGATCTCGCCCGCGCGGATGAATTCCTTCATGCCGCCGACGGAATCGTGATCCATGATGCCGGCCGTCCGCAGACCTGCCTTCCATGCGTAATAGACGGCGGACGTCGGGGTGTACGGCGAGAAAGAGTACGAGGTGTGGATGTGATTAT
Organism: Eubacteriales bacterium; assembly: GCA_045643445.1. Taxonomy (GTDB): domain Bacteria; phylum Bacillota; class Clostridia; order Oscillospirales; family CAG-272; genus UMGS1696. The sequence goes on along the minus strand of JAZUKT010000231.1, from coordinate 359 downwards.
TCACGAACACACCGCGCTCCGGCGTCGGGATCTCTCCCTCGTCGATTTTCTTTTTCAGTTCGCCGAGCGCCGCGAGCCGTTCATCTGCCGGAATGTCCGTCCGGCTGATCTGCCGCAGATATTCGTTTGTTTCCATCGAAATGCCTTTCCGTATGTCTTACACTTCCCCGTACAAAAACGCACGGATCTGTTCGTATTTTTCCTTTTTGCGCTGTGCCGACGGAGAAGCCGGATCGAACCGGTCGTTCCGCACCGCGCGCAGCATGACGTTTTTCGGCGTATCCTCCGGGTCGATCAGCTCGGTCGCATCCGTCGAATAGCCCTCCGCCTCCAGTTTCAGCAGCCGCAGTGCATCCGTC
>JAZUKT010000230.1:0-6894 GCA_045643445.1 Eubacteriales bacterium | reverse complement strand
GTGATGTTTTGTGGATGACTTATTCGTTTCCCTTGCACCGCGCGAGGATCCCGGCGGCGCTCTTGCTGTACTGGGCGGAACGGTAGGCGTAATACATGATCTCGAGCACCGAGATGATCCGCTCCCGTGCGCCGGCGGCCGTTTCCGTGTAGTCTGCCGTCGCCGCCTCGGCCGCTGCCCGGACTTCATCGCTGTCGGCGCCCTCTACGGCTGCCAGCATGGCGATAAAGTAGAGGTACAGCGTGTCGTCGCTGACCGTATCGTCGCTCTCGTCGTCCAGTACGCCGTTGATATAGGAAAGCATGAACGTGATGTCGCCGATGGCCATGCTGTCCTTCAGCATATTGATCGTCACAAGGCGGCAGAGCTGTCTTCTCGAATATTTCTTGCCGACCGGCGGTGCGACAAATCCGCGCTTTACCCAGTTCTGTACGGTGTACAGTTCCAGCCCTGTCAGCGCCGTCACCTGCGAGAGCACCAGACCGCCTGAGGCAAACGCCCCGTCAAGCAGTGCCCGCACCGTCTGCGGATCGATCCGCTCCGTGTTGATCGTAGTTCCCGGGAATTTCATGGTTTCCAACCTCCTTTTAGGTTTGACTAATTATATCACACGGTCATTTGACTGTCAAGAGGTTTTTGAAAAATTTTTTAGATTTTTTGTCGACAGCCCGTCCGCCGTTCGGTCAAGCGTTGATTGACAAATCCGTCACGGTGTGATATAGTATAGGAAAGAATTCAACCGATCCGGAAAGGAAACCTCATCATGAAACTGACATTTATCGGGACGAGCCACGGCGTGCCGGAGCATGACCGCCGCTGCGCCTGCCAGATGCTTGAGATCAACGGAAAATACTACTTTATTGATATGGGCACGATGGCGATGGAGGATCTGCGCCGCCGCGGGATCAGCTTTGACGACGTGAAACTGATCGCCTGCACGCACAGGCACGGTGACCACACGGACGGCGTGATCGGTTACGTCGATCTGGCAAGCTGGTATTTCAAGACTGCGCCGACGACGGTGCTGCTGCCCGATCAGGCGCTCATCGACGCGATCAGGATGTGGCTCGACGCGACCGACTCCAACGGCGGCGAATTCAGCGATGCGCTCGACGTGCGCGTCTACGGCGACGGCGTGATCTACGAGGACGAAAACGTCAAGATCACCGCCTATCCGACGATGCACTGTGAGAATTCTCACGCATTTCTCGTGGAAGCGGAAGGCAAAAAGATCCTCTTCACCGGCGATTACAAGGGTCCCGACCGCGATTTCCCGGACATGACGGGGATCCCGCTCGATCTGATCGTATCCGAATCCGCGCACTTCTCGCAGGATAAGGCAGTCGAACTGTTCGACACCCTCGACGTCAAGCGCGTGCTCATCAATCACGTCGCGCCGGGCAACCACGAAACGCTGGCTCGGCTCGTGCGTCAGCCGCATCCCTACCAGTACGGCGTCTCGTTCGACGGACTCGAGATCAATCTCTGATCCGCCGGAGCCGCCCGGAAGGAGAAACGCATGAAGATCACGCTGAACCCGGACGAGGAGATCGTGAAGGCCGTGAAGGAAGGTCTCGCGCACACGGGCGGATACTGCCCCTGCCGACGCGAAAAAACGCCGGAAAACAAATGTATGTGCCTCGAATTCCGCGAGCAGATCAAGGATCCGGACTTTGAGGGATTCTGCCACTGTATGCTCTATTACAAATCGAAAGAATAACCGAATAAACGAAAACGCCCTCGCCGGTACGCTCCGCCATGAAGCTGCCGGGAGGGCATTTTTTAATTTTTATGCGCCGTTCTTCCGTTACGCTCTCGGGCCGACATCGGACAGGTCGATTGGCTCAAAGCCCATGGCAAGAGCGGGAGACGATTCCTTCAGCGTGAAGTCGCGGTTCTCGAAATCGACGAATTCGGGATCGGCGACGATCGAGCCTTCTTCTATGCCGAAGAACTTCTGGATCTGCTCGAGATCCCACTTCGTGCTGTCATTAACGGTGACCATCGTCGGATCGTCGCTCGCCGTCGAATAGAAGAGGTTGCCAGACGCGTGCAGGTTCTTCTGTGCAAGATGATCGCGGCCTACCTCGTACATATCCGTGCCGGTGGAGCAGAAAATGTTTCTCTCCAGCGTGGTGGTAAGTTTCTTTTCGTGGTGCCAGATCCGGAACAGCGGGCCTGCAGACGCCGCAAAGACGTTGTTGCGGACGAGGTTGTCGGTACCCATGCCGACCATGCTGATCTGGAGCGCATATCCGTTGACGTCGTAGACGACGTTGTTCTCGATGAGAAGATGCGTGGTGCCCTGGTCGCCGTAGATGCCGCAGCCGCCGTAGGAACGAGCCTCAACGTCGTGGATGAGATTGCCTGAAATAACGGTGCCGGGCTGATTGCCGAGCGAGTAGATGCCGCCGAGGTCTGAGAGCATACCCGCGCCGATATGGTGGATGTAGTTCTTCGTGATAAGGTTGTCGTGTGTCGGCGTGAGATCGTTGCCCCAGTTCCAGCCGTTCGTGATGCCGCTGTAATACAGATAGCCGATCTCGTTATGCTCGATCACGTTGTTGCCGGAGCGCATGATGGCGATGCCGGTGGCCGCATAACGGCGCTGACCGCAATGGAGCATCGTGCAGTCGGCGACGGTATTGTGATTCGTCGCGTCGGGCGCGTTTTCGTCGTCTCCGCCGCGGATCTTCACGCAGCCTGCGCCGCCGTCATGGAAGGTACAGCGGCTGACCGTGATATAGCGGCATCCGTCGTCAAAGACAAGGCCGTTGATGCCGTAATCCATGAACGTGCAGTTTTCAAACGCGCAGTTTTCGGCGTACATGAACGTGATGAAGCCGGGCGCCCAGGACCATGCCTGATTATCGGACGCAACGGGCGTGCCGGTGACGTTCGTGATATAGTCGCCGCGGGTGACCGAAAAGGTGATGTCGCGGAAGACGAGGTTTTCGATTCTGTTTTCCGGTGTGCCGATGGCGTTGATCATGTCGGAAACGGTGGGAATATAGGCTTCGATCGTGTCGGCCGTGACCGTTTCGTCGGCAGGAACGTAATAGACGCGCCCGTTCTCGACGTACCAGTCGTTCGGTCTGCCGAAGGTCTCTTTCACGTTTTCAAGCCACCAGATGCATTCGCCGTCCTCGAATACGAGCGGAACCATAAAGGACAGCTTCCGCGATCCGGCGTCGTAGGAGGTGACCGGCGTGCGTGCGTCGATCCAGTTGTGGATGCCGACGAACTGCCACTTGTCAACGTTCGTGAAGGCGGGGATATCGCCTTCTTTGGCGATCAGGTAGGTCGAGCCGGGCATGGAATCTTCCACGTCCTCGAGCGCTTCCGGCTCCAGCGTACCGTCCAGCGGGAATCTCGTCATGGACGCGCGCTTGCCGTTGACGTAGAAATCGGAGAAATCTTCGTTCTCAACGGGAGCGGACAGACAATCGACGCCGTTGAACGTGTCTTCCTGCCAGCCTGTCACGCGATAACCGCCGATCAGCCTTACCTCGCCGTCGCCGTATGCTTCAACGATCACGTTCGACAGCGTCCCGTCGATGGCGATGGTATCGGCAACGCGGTACTGACCCGCCTTGATGCGAACGGTGCAGGCTTCGCTGTCGCCGTCGGCACGCATCCCTCTGATGCAGTCAAACGCGCTCTCAAGAGTCGTATGGTTCTCGCCTTCACCGACCGTCAGCGTATGTTCGTCGGCCGGTTCTGCCGCGGGTTCCGTTTCGTTCGAGGATTCCTTCGGCGTTTCCCCGGTGGGACCGCAGGAGGAAAGCAGAGCGGCGGAGAGAGCAAGCAGAAGTGCGAGGGTTATGACCAATGCTTTTTTCGTGACTGACATAGAAAACACCTTTCGATTACATAAAAATGACTGTGGTTTTCCGGGCTCATGCTTTCATTATATCGGCATGGTCTTCCGATTGCAAGAGGTTTTTCGTATTTTCGGGCATCGTCCGGTCTTCCGTCACAGGAAGAAGGCGATCAGCAGGAGCAGCAGAAGCGCGATGAGCAGCGCCGCCAGCCGCAGTCCCCGCTTTTTCAGGAGGAGGAAAATGAAGAAAACCACCTCGGCCGGGATGAACAGCACCGCCAGCAGATACCGCGGGAACGAGTCGATCATCCACAGGACAAGCGACGGAAGCGGAAGAAACGCCGCCGCGTTCGCCATGCTCAGAAGCAGAACGCTCCACCAGTTTCCTTTTTTCGCGTACCACGCAAGCATCCCGCCCGGGAACGTCAGAAGCGTCAGCAGTCCCCATCGCGGATAATAGGAGAACAGTCCCCAGTGCATCCATGAAAACGGTACCTGCACGAGGTAGATGAGCGGCTGGCTGATCAGGAAAAAGACGAAGGTCTTGACGCCCGCTTCGAGCGGTTTGTCGCAGTTCAGAATGATATAGAGCGCCGCCGCGACCCAGAACTCGAACGAGATACCGGGTTGCTGAAAGGACGTGCGGTCGAGAAATTCCGGGATCATGAGCACGCCGACGACAACGCCGCAGACGAGTGCGAAAATTATCACGCGCCGCCACGTCATGTCCGTTTCCAAAAAGATTTTTCTGAGTCGATTCATCGTTTGCTCCTCCGTTCAGGCTTCTGTTAACAGCCGGTCAATGTTTTTCTCGGCGTCCGTGAGGATCTTTTCGGGATCCGCGCCCCACAGATCGAGATTCTCCGCCTTGATAAGGTGCGTCTCGGGGATCCCGAACATGGTCGTGGCGGTATCCCGGATATACCCGTAGCCGTATGTGTCGTTATAAAGCGCGCCGCCCGCCGTCGTGACGTAGAAAAGCCGCTTCGCCCGGCAGAGTCCCTGCGGAATCCCGTCTGCCGTATAACGGAACGTAAGCCCGCTCACCGATACGTTCTCGATATAGACTTTCAGCATCGACGGGAAACTGCCGTCCCAGAAGGGTGCCGCTATGACGACCGTATCTGCCTCCGCCAGCTGATGCGCAAAGCGGAAAAAGCCGTCCGCATAATCTCCCCGGGCGATGCAGTCGTCGCGCCGCGCAAGCGTTTCGCCGGTAAGCGGTTTCGGCCCGCTTGTTTCGAGCACGAGGCGCTCCGTCTCCCCGTTCAGTTTCCCGATCAGGTATTCGGCAAGGCGTCTCGTTCTTGATCCCGCCCGGACCGCCGCGTCGATGAACAAAATCTTATCCAAAATATCGTACTCCTTCTGCGTTTTCCGCAGTCTTATTCATTGACCTTTTCTGCAATTTTTACGCGGTTTCAGTTATGTTTCTTTTTTATATCTGCTTTTGCCAAAAAGCAAACTACCGTTCCGATCAGGAAACCGAGTACGGATCCAAGCAAGACGTCCGTCGGGAAATGAACGAAGAAATACATCCGGCTGAAGCCAACCAATGCCGCAAACACAAGCGCTGCTGTACCAGCCTTCTTATGGAACCAGAATACCGATGAGGCGGAAGCAAAAGCAAGCATGCTGTGAACAGACGGACACGAAAAAGAGGAAGGCCTGCTGACAAGGAGTGCGACCGTTTCGTCGATCATGCACGGACGCGGACGCGCGATAAGATCCTTCAGGATGCCGTCGCCGACATAATACGCAATAATATAGGCGGACAGCGTGCATAACCCGGCTTTTCTCGTTTTGGGAATCAGCAGCAGAATCATGCCGAGGATGATCCAGATTTCACCTTTGGATCCGACTATATCATTGAAGATTGTTACCATTATCGTATTCAGGGAATCGCTGTGCAGACTCTGAATCCAATATAAAATATTTAATTCCATTTGTTCTTCTATCACCTTTCTCTGACTGCCCAATTCACAGCCTATACCCTCTCTGCGGAGGTCAGATCTGCCTCATCCGGGTTGAGTTCAGCCTTCATGATGCTTCGCGTCCGAAAGTTTGGACAAGAGACATACCGTCTCAACATGGCTCGTGCCCGGGAACATATCGACCGGTTGGATCTTCTTCACGCGGTAACCGGCTTTGAGCACCGCCAGATCGCGTGCCAGCGTCTCCGGATTGCAGGAGATATACACGATCCGCTCCGGCTTCTGCTTCAGCAGGAAATTCAAAAACCGTCTGCTGCACCCTGCCCGCGGCGGATCGGCGAACACGACGTTATAATGCTCCTTCCCTTTGGCGAAAAACGCAGCGTCGTCCGACACCCGAAAAACGGCGTTTCCGATCCCGTTCGCCTGCGCGTTGGCCGAAGCAAGCCGGATGGAATCGGCGTTCACGTCAAAGCCGCAGAGCCCCGCGCAGCCGTTTTTCGCCGCGACGATCCCGACCGTGCCGATCCCGCAGAATGCGTCAAGCACCCGGTCTCCTGCGCCCACTTCGGCATGCGCCGCCGCTGTTTCGTACAGTTTCTCCGTCTGAATCGGATTGATCTGATAAAACGACTTCGCCGAGATCCCGAACCGGCAGCCGCACAGCTCGTCCGTGATCGTGCCGCCGCCCGCGAGAACGTATTCTTCTCCGCCCATCCAGAGCGGCGTATCGGTATCGTTGATGATGCGCGAGACGGACTTCACGTTTTTATGCCGCTCGCAGAGCTCCGACGCAAAGGCCGCGGCGTTCGGAAAATCCTCATCGGAGGTAACGATGGCGCACTGGATCTCCCCGGTCGCAAACGCACGCCGTGCCATGACGTGCCGCACGAGGCCGCGCCGTCCGTCGAACACGGTCAGTTTATATTTATCAATCAGTTTGCGGACAGTCCGGCAGACAGACGACGCCTCGGGGTCCTCCATCATGCACGAATCGACGTGGACGATCCCGCCGTCGGACGCGCGGTACAGACCGAAATTGACCCGGGCGCCGTTGTAATGCAGGAGATACTGCACCTTATTGCGGTAATGGAGCGGGTCGTCCATGGCGATGATCTCTTCAACGTGCCCGAAACG
>JAZUKT010000229.1:0-3109 GCA_045643445.1 Eubacteriales bacterium | reverse complement strand
CTGCCCGTCTGGTTCCCGATCATCATGAGCCTGACGATCTTTTCGGGTTCCGCCGAGATCATCGCCGTCGGCCTCATGCTCGCCGCGTTCGATCCCGTGAACGCCTTCGTCATCGCGGCCATCACCGGCGCCCGCTACCTCTTCTACGGCATCTCCATGCTCGATAAATTCCGCGGAACCGGCGCGAAAAAATTCTACCTCATTTACGGCATGGTCGATGAGAGTTTTTCGATCAACTTCCAGTCTGTGCTCGCGCCGGACGTCGATCGTGGCTGGTTCTACTTCTTCGTCACAATCCTCGATCACCTCTACTGGGTGTTCGGCGCGGTCTCCGGCGGCTTCCTCGGCTCCCTCATCGGATTCGATACGACCGGCCTCGATTTCGTCATGACCGCCATGTTCGTCGTCATCTTCATGAATCAGTGGATGACCGAAAAGCGCCACGTCAGCGAACTGATCGGCGTGCTCGCGTCCGTCGGCTGTCTCCTCCTTTTCGGCGCGGAGCGGTTCATCATCCCGACGATGGCCGTCATCCTCATCGCCCTGAGTGCAGGCCGTCGGCCGCTTGACAGAATGGCTGACGAAAACGAAGCCTACAAACTCGGAAAGGCGGCGCAGTCATGACGCTTACCGAACAGCTCATCACCATTCTCATGGTCTCGCTCGGCACGATGCTCATGCGATTCCTGCCGTTTCTGATCTTCCCCGCAGGCAAGCCGACGCCGAAGTATATCCAGTATCTCGGCCGCGTCCTGCCCGGCGCCATCTTCGGGATGCTCGTCGTCTACTGTCTCAAGAACGTCAGCATCATCGCCGCGCCGCACGGTCTGCCGGAGCTGATCGCCATCGCCGTCGTCGTCGCCCTGCACCTCTGGAAAAAGCAGATGATCCTCTCGATGGCGGGCGGCACCATCGTTTATATGCTCCTGATCCAGTTCGTTTTCGCCTGATCCCGTGCCGTCGTCCGCTTGACTTTCGGCGGCCGATATGGTACAATGATTTTATATAATTGTAAGAATGCGGAGGACAACATGATTCGTCCGAATTTTCGTTTTTCGCCCCGGAATACCGCGCTGCTTCTCTTCTGTGCGCTCGCGCTGACCGCCTGCGCCGAAAAGACCGCGGTGGCTTCTTCGGGCGGCATCGGCCGTCTCCCGGAAAATATGCCCGCTCCGACCATCGAAACGATCGACGCACTGGACGGACGAACGGGAACGCCTGACGAAGGCTACGTTCCGCCGCCGCTTGACGAACGTGAAACGGAAGCGGAATCCGAAACGAAATCCGCCGACGAGCTGCCCGCTGACGGGAAAAAGTGGGAAGTGAAGAACGGCGTCTACGTCTACAACATCCCGAAACGCGACACGTCCGGCCTCGCCACGCTCTCCGAAATGGATTCCACCCCGAACGTGCCAATGGAGGATCAGCCGGACGACTGGTTCCCCGGCAAGTGGACGTACAACGAAGCCACCGGCGAAGCGACCATGGTATGGGATCGCTGGCAGTCCACGCTCGACATCGTCAAAAAATACCACGCCATTTACACGGGCGACGAGACCAGAAAGGTCTGCTACCTCACCTTTGACTGCGGATACGAATACGGCACCACGTCGCGGATCCTCGACACGCTGAAGGAAAAGAAGGCGCCTGCCATGTTCTTCCTCACCGGCGACTACGTCGAATCCGAATACGATCTCATGAAGCGTATGCAGGACGAAGGACACCTCGTCGGCAACCACACGATGGATCACGTTTCGATGAACACCGTGTCCGCCGACGAATTCCAGCGTCAGCTCAATGATCTCGAACAGAAATTCACCGAACAGTTCCCGAACGCCCAGCCGCTCGTTTATTTCCGCCCGCCGAAGGGTTCCTGCAACGAGTGGGTCTTCAAGCTCGCCGACAAGATGGGGTACAAGACCGTTCTGTGGTCCGCCACCTATCAGGATTACGACACGTCCAATCAGTGGTCGTATTACGACGCCCTCACGACCTGCAAGAGTCAGCTTCGCCCCGGCGTCGTGTATCTGCTTCACGCAGAATCCGAAACCAACACGCAGATCCTCGGCGACCTGATCGACTGGATCCGGGCACAGGGCTACGAGATCATCCCGATGTGCGACTATGACGCCTGATAAAGCACTGGTCGCCATGAGCGGCGGCGTTGATTCCGCTGTTGCGCTGCTCCTCAGCACCCGACGGTACGGATGCGAATCCGTCGCCGGTCTGACGCTCGCGCTCGCCGAACCCGGTACGCCCGGCGCGATCTCCGACAGCGGCAATATCCGCGACGCGGCGGCTGTCTGTGACGCGATCGGAACGGAACACCGCTCGTTCTGCGCCTACGAAGCGTTCTCCGCGTCCGTCATCGACTATTTCACAAGCGAATATCTCGCCGGCCGCACGCCGAATCCCTGCGTTGTCTGCAACCGCACGGTCAAATTCGGACTGCTCGCCAACTATGCCGTCTCAAACGGTTTTACAAGGCTCGTCACCGGTCACTACGCCCGTCTCTCCGACAAAGGCGGAATCCGCTGGATCAGACGCGCCGCCGATCCCGCCAAGGATCAGAGCTATATGCTCGCGCTCCTGACGCAGGCCGAACTCCGGCTGGCCGACTTCCCGCTCGGAGAACTCACCAAAGCCGAGGTACGCGCAATGGCGGAGGAAAACGGTCTCCCCGTCGCCCACCGGCAGGACAGCCAGGACGTCTGTTTCATCCCGGACGGCGATTATGCCGCCTTCGTCTGCCGCCGCACGGGGTTCGTTCCGCAGCCCGGCGATTACGTCAATGAAAACGGCGACGTGCTCGGTCAGCACCGCGGCGCGCTTCACTACACGATCGGTCAGCGGCGTGAACTCGGCATCGCGCTCGGCAGGCGGATCTACGTGACCGCCATCGACGCGGCGCAGAATCGCGTGACGCTCGGCGACGAAGCCGGTCTTTTCCGCCGCACCGTCCGGCTGAGCGGTCTGCACTGCCCGTCCGATCCGGCCGCCCTCGACGGAGAATTCCGCTGCGAAGCGAAGATCCGCTACGCGCACCGTGCTGCCGCCGCTTCCTTCCGTCGCACAGGCGACGACGGAGGTGAATTCACATTCGACGAAG
>JAZUKT010000228.1:0-3182 GCA_045643445.1 Eubacteriales bacterium | reverse complement strand
CTCGCCTGAACTCAACCGCCGCGGCGCCCCCGGCGTTCCCTTCGGCGAACCGGCCGATCCCACCGTCGTGAACACCTGCACCGTGACGGCCGAATGCGACCGCAAATCCCGGCAGATCATCCGGCGCGCCGCGCAGACTGCCGCTCGTGTCGTCGTGATCGGCTGCTATGCGCAGATCGACGGTGAAACGGCCGCGAAGCAGGAAAGCGTCGTATACGTCGGCGGAAACGGCGGAAAAGGCACGCTCGCCGCGACGATCCTTTCCCTGCTTGACGGAGCCTACGCCGGACCCGTGCTCGCCGTAACGCCTCCGACGGATCAGGCAACGGCCGACATGGTACTCGCCTCGCCTCAGCGCACGCGCCCGTACATCAAGATCGAGGACGGCTGCAACAACCGCTGCGCCTACTGTCTGATCAACCGCGCCCGCGGTCCCGTCCGTTCGAAATCCCCGGACGCCGTTCTCGCCGAAGCTGCCGCGCTGGCTGATCAAGGGGCGCAGGAAGTCATTCTGACCGGGATCGAGACGGCCTCCTACGGGCTTGATTTTGCGGAACGCCGCCCATACGGTCATTATCTCGCCGATCTGCTTGAAGCGGTCTCCCGCATCGACGGCATCCGTCGCATCGGCCTCGGCTCGCTCGATCCGTCCGTCATGAGCGACTATTTCGTCGGAAAAGTCGCCGCTCTGCCGAAGGTTCTGCCGCATTTTCATCTGTCCATCCAAAGCGGAAGCAGCCGCACGCTTGCCGCCATGCGCCGCCGCTACAATGCCGACATGGCACTCACCGCCATTGAACGGATGCGCCACGCCCGGCCTGACGTGACGTTCTCCGCCGACGTGATCACCGGCTTCCCCGGCGAGACGGACGAAGATTTCGCCGAAACGGTCGATTTCTGCCGCGCGGTACGGTTCCTGCATCTGCATCTGTTTCCGTATTCCAAGCGAGTCGGAACGGAGGCGGCCTCCCTGCCCGATCAGGTACCCGCATCCGTGAAGCACGAACGGCTCGCCGTCCTTGAAGCAGAAGACGAGGCGATCCGTCGGGAACTCCTCCTTCGCTATGTGGAGGATCACCGCGCCAAACCCGTCGAGCTGCTCGTCGAAAAGTGCATCGGCGGCCTCTCCTCCGGCCACAGCGAACATTTCGCCGAGATCCGCGGCGTGCCGAAACGTTCGGCTATCGGCGAGATCGTACCCGTGCTCCTCACCGACACGGACGGAAAGACCGTCACCGGTGTGCCGCTTCTTTCCTGATTCCCCGCAATGCGCCGGCTTCCTTCGTCCTCCCGAGACGCGGAAGCCGTTTTTCTTTTGCCCTATTCCGCCCCGTTTCGATTGTGACTCCTCTCAATTTATGGTTATTTTTGCCAATTCAAGCCAGCCAACTTTGGTTAATTTTTATCTCCGTCATCTCTTGCAAATCAGGATCGCTTGTGGTAAAATATGGTTACCTTGATTTGGTAATTATTTACATATGTCACAAATGACAGAAAGGCATGGGAATGGAAATGACGAAGGACAACAAAATTCTGATCGCAGACGAAAACAGCGAAGTCCGGCTGCATTGTCGGGAGGCGCTCACCTCTCTCGGCGCGTCGGTCGATGAGGCGAAAAGCGGCGAGGAAGCCGTCCGCATGCTCTCACGCCAGACGTACGGCATCGTAGTTGCCGATCTCTGGTCGGTGGACGGGCTCGTCCTCATGGACAAGGCTGCCGCCGTCCTGCCGACGCCCGCGTTCATCATTCTGACGCAGGTATCGACGCCGAGTATTCTGATGGAAGCAAACCGCCGCGGCGCCGCGCTCTGTCTCACAAAGCCGCTTGATTACACGGCGCTGGCATCGGGTGTGGAGATGATCCTCAAAAACCGCCCGTCCGCGTCCGGCTCTGCCCCGGCCGGCAAAACGCCCGCGATTGACAGCGTGGATCTCGAAACGCAGGTGACGCGCATCATTCATCAGATCGGCGTTCCGGCGCACATCAAAGGATACCAGTATCTGCGCACGGCTATCCTGATGACTGTCTCCGACAGCGATATCATCAACTCGGTCACGAAGGTCCTCTATCCGTCCGTCGCCAAGAAATACCAGACGACCACCTCCCGCGTCGAACGTGCCATCCGTCATGCCATCGAGGTAGCGTGGGATCGCGGCGACGTCGAAACGCTCAACTCCTATTTCGGCTACACGATCCAGACCGCACGCGGCAAGCCGACCAACAGCGAATTCATCGCGATGATCGCCGACAATCTGCGGCTCAAATACAAGATCCGCTGACAAAAAAAGCCTCCCGCATGGGAGGTTTTTACGTTTTGAGGCTTATATTGGTCACAATGGAAGAATGCTGATAAGCTTGATCAGCGCGGCTTCGGCAGCAAATCCCGCCAGCACACAGATCACGACAAAATATACTTTAGGAAAGCCCGAACCGATGCCGCCGAAATAGCTCGCGTCTCTGCCGAAAAGGCCGGAATAACCCCGCGGTGAATAGCCGAGCACGAGAAACATCAGCGCCATGACAAGGAAGAAACCTGCGGCTCCGCACGCCTCAGGAGTCCATTCGGGGGCTGGGAATATTTTAAAATAAATGTACTGAGGAATCACCGAGGCTGCGAAAACCAGATTCAGAATCATCATAAACTTCATGCCGCGTCTCATATTATGTATCCTCCGATCTTGCTCCTTATTTCTCACCGCGCAGGACGACGCTGCCGTCGCGGTCGGTGCGATAGGTTTCATACGTTTTCAGCCGCTCGGTCGTTTCCCATGCCGGATGCCCGTAACTGTTATTCCGTCCGACCGATATGACGCAGGTCTCGGGTGTGACGGCATTCAGAAGCGGCACGCCCGTCGAGGTGGACGAGCCGTGATGCGGCACCTTCAGAATATCGCAGTCGAGAAAATCCGCCGGGCAGATCGAGAGCATATGTACCTCTTCTTCCCATTCGGCGTCGCCCGTGACGAGAAGCGACGTCTCTCCGGCGTCGATCCGCACGAACATACTCGCGTTATTGAGGTTTTCGACCGTCATGCCGATCGGCGGAACGATCGTCACCGTCAGCGAGCCGACCTCCAGTTCCACCGCCTTATCGAGAAACAAAACGTCCGTATGCTGCCGCGCGGCTTCATCGAGCGTCCGCTGATAGAACGGCTCGTCGGAGGCGTCGGTCGGAAGAATG
>JAZUKT010000227.1:0-6959 GCA_045643445.1 Eubacteriales bacterium | reverse complement strand
GACTCTTGCCGTACATATAGAGGATCCAGTCGCTCTGCGTGCGGCCTGAACCTACCGTCCAGTCGGCGTAGCGGAAGATAGCCGCCGCATCGACGAAGACGTTGTTATGAACGTGCGTGAACTGCGAGATCGAGAGAACGCCCTTCGGTCCGCGCGGATTGTCAAGCCCGAGCTCGTCGATGCCGCCTGCCGAAACGAAGAGGTTGCCGTAGATTTCCGCACCCATCGCGCCGCAGTCCTCGTAGATAGATTCCTGGCAGTGCGGTTCGAGGTTGCCGATCTCGTGGAAGTAATTGTAGCGGATCACCGTACCGAGCTGCGTGGGATCGCAGTTGTAGTAGATGACGCCCATGTCGGACGTGCCCGTGTCGCACAACTCGAATTCGTTGTATTCGATCACGATATCGTTCTCGCGCAGCAGCATCGCACAGCTCAGAAGATCGTGGAAATAGTTGTGACGGATCACCGCACCGACCGCATTCACACAGATACCGTCGAGCGTTTCGGAGCTTTCGCGTATTTCAGTCGGTTCGGCGTATTTGTACGGCGCAAAGGGGAACATATCGTCGCAGAGGTGATAGAATTCGCAGTTTTCGATGACGACGTTCGCCGAGGTGAGCGTGTTGCGGTCGCCGCCGGAAACGAAGATCGCGCCGTGCTCGTTGTAGCCGAATTCACAGCCGGTGATTGTCAGATCCTGCGCATTGTAGAAATAGGCGGCTCTTCCGCCGAGATGGACGACACGGCAGTCCTTCATTATGAAGTCAACGGCGTCGTGCGAATAGACGGCGGAATTGCGGGTGTAGCAGAAATCAATGCCCTCGAAGGTCATGTGCGACGTTCCCTCAAAGGTCAGCATCCGATCGGTCAGCGTCGAGAGCCACAGTTCGTTTTCGTCAAAGTCCTCGCCCGGGTAGAAGTAGGCGATGAGCGCGTCCCGGTCAACGTAGGATTCGCCGGGCACGTCGATCTCTTCGGGGAGATTGTAGAAGTAGAACGCAGCGCCCACGCCGCCGTCGTTTCCATGGCTGTAAAGATGCGAGGAAGGGGAGAGCCGCATCCGATTTTCCGCCCGGTCAAGTTCCACCACGGCGCAGCGGTAGCCGTCGCTCGGCACGCGCAGATATCCGGCGACGAACAGGTCGGCAAGCGATTCGTCACTCCAGCATCTGGTGTGCTCGACCGTCTCATCATTCAGGAAGAAGTCTTTCGTCTCCGGGCCGATCAGCGTTTCGTAATCGAAATACATGATCGGCGTTTTCTCCGTGTCGGTCAGGCAGTATTCCCATTCGCCGCGTTCGCATACGTTCGGCCAGCGTGCGTCGATAAGCTGCATGTCGCCCGCGCAGAGCTGCATCGGGAACCAGGTACCGACGTCCGTCGGTGTGTTGGTTTCTTCATTGACGATGCAATAGTACGGATACGGGAATTCGTCGATCAGCGAGGAGAGATCGGCCTGAAGCAGAGCAGACTTTGCGCCCTCGTCGATCACGCGCTTCGTCACGGATGCATCCGGATCGGCTTTCGTGATCAGATCGGCGGGAACTTTGATGCCGCCTGCAAAACGGACGGTTTCGTCCGGGTACGCCTTGTACGAGACCGGCGCGCCTGCCTTGCCCGAATCGGCTTCGTCGAAGGACACGCCTTCGGTCATGAGATAGTCGCCGCCGCGGAAATAGACGGTCACGGCGCCCGGCGCATCCGGCAGGATCGTACGGACTTTGTCCTTTGCTCCGGCCAGCGTGGCAAGCGGCGCGTCAAACGATCCGTCGGCCGAGTCGTCGCCGTCCGTGGAAACGTAGAGTACGGTCTCACCTTCCGCGGGCGTGATGACGGATTGTTCTTTGGTTGTGCCGGTCACGCAGAGCGGGAGAATAAGCAGGATGGCGAGGAGCACAGTCAGCATTTTCTTCATGGTCATGTCTCCTTTGATTTATTTCCGAATGCCCATCTGATCAATCGGAAGTTCCTCGAAATCGGGACAGACCTCGCGGACTTTGGCAAGGCCTTCCGCCGTGAAGGTGTAGTCGCCGTTTGCGGCATCCGTGAAGATCGAGAGATCGCCTTCGTAGTTGTCGTGGTGATTGATGCTGTTGGCATAATCGTCGTTGACGAGCGTCAGAACATCGACCGTCACGTTGTTTTCAAATTCGTTCGTGCGGGACGGTGCAATGGCGGCCGCTTTGCGCTTGGCGATATTGTAATCGTCGATGGCTTCCATTTCCTCAAGCATTTCGTAGGAGAAATATTTATAAATATTGCCCCAGATCGTGCCGTCGTACCGTTCATGCCATACGTCGGAATCGTAGTCCACCTCGCGGAAGTAGCCGGGGACAGGCCCGCCGCCGTATTTCTGGCTTTTGCCGTAGAGGTAGAGTACCCAGTCGCTCTGCGTTCGTCCCGAGCCTGCCGTCCAGTCGGCATAGCGGAAGATGGCGGCGGCGTCCACGAAGACGTTGTTATGAACGTGCGTGAACTGCGAAATGGAGTGCACGCCCTTCGGCCCGCGCGGATTGTCAAGCCCCAGCTCGTTGATGCCGCCTGCCGAGACGAAGAGGTTGCCGTAGATTTCCGCTCCCATCGAGCCGCAGTCCTCGTAGATGGATTCCTGGCAGTGCGGTTCGAGATTGCCGATTTCGTGGAAATAATTGTAGCGGATCACCGTGCCGAGCTGCGTCGGATCCGCACAGTAGTAGATCACGCCCATGTCGGCGGTGCCCGTATCGCAGCGCTCAAATTCGTTGTACTCGATCACGATGTCGTTTTCGCGCAAGAGCATCGCCATGCTCAACAGATCGTGGAAGTAGCAGTGACGCACCACCGCGCCGACCGCATTGATGCCGATTCCTTCGAGCGTTTCGGAGCTTTCGCGCCGCTCCGTCGGCTCGGCATACGAGAACGGCGCAAAGGGAGCCATGTCGTCGCAGAGGTGGTAGAACTCGCAGTTTTCGATCACGGCGTTCGACTGGATGAGCGTCTTGCGGTCACCGCCCGAGACGTAGATCGCGCCATGCTCGTTGTAGCCGAATTCGCAGCCGGTGATCGTCAGATCTTTCGCGTTGTAAAAATAGACGGCTCTTCCGCCGTTATAAACGATCCGGCAGTCCTTCATCATGAAGTCAACGACGTCATGGGAATAGACGGCGGAATTGCGGGTGTAGCAGAAATCGATGCCCTCGAAGACCATGTGCGACGTTCCTTCGAAGGTCAGCATCCGGTCGGTCAGCGTCGAGAGCCACAGCTCGTTTTCGTCGAAATCCTCATCCGGGTAGAAGTACGCGATACGTGCGTCACGATCCACGTAGGATTCGCCCGGCACGTCGATCTCTTCGGGAAGGTTGTAGAAATAGAACGCAGCACCCGCGCCGCCTTCATACCCGTGACTCCAGATGTGCGAGGCGGGAGAGAGCAGCATCCATCCTTCGTCGCGGTTCAGTTCCATGACGAGGCTGTGATAGCCGTCGCTCGGTACATGGAGATACCCGGCGACAAACAGATCGGCGAGCGATTCGTCGCTCCAGAGCCGAGTGTGTTCGATCGTCTCATCGTCGAGGAAGAAATCCTTCGTCTGAAGCCCTCTCCCCGTTTCGAGATCGTAGTCGAGCGTGCCGCCTCTGACGGTACGGCAGTATTCCCATTCACCGCGTTCGCATACGTTCGGCCAGCGAGCGTCGATCAGCGGCGTCTCCCCCATCGTGAGGTGCATGACGTACCAGGTGCCGACTTCTTTTGTGCAGTCTAATATTGTGCCGGTGAAACTCATCTGGTTTTTTTCTTCATCGGGTGCAACGTAATACGGATACGGGTACTCGTCGATCAGCGAGGAGAGATCGGCCTGAAGGAGCGCGGCTTTTGCGCCCTCGTCGATCACGCGCTTCGTCACGGATGCATCCGGGTTGGCTTTCGTGATCAGATCGGCGGGGACTTTGATGCCGCCTGCAAAGCGGACGGTTTCGTCCGGGTACGCCTTGTACGAGACCGGCGCGCCTTCCTTGCCGGAATCGGCTTCGTCAAAGGAGACGCCTTCGGTCATGAGATAGTCGCCGCCGCGGAAATAGACGGTCACGGCGCCCGGTGCATCCGGCAGGATCGTGCGGACTTTATTTTTTGCGCCCTCGAGCGTGGCAAGCGGCGCGTCAAACGATCCGACAGCGTTGTCGTCGCCGTCCGTGGAAACGTAGAGAACGGTCTCGCCGTCTGCGGGCGTGATGACGGATTGTTCTTTGGTTGTGCAGCTCACGCAGAGCGGGAGAATAAGCAGAACGGCAAGAATGAATGCAAGCGTTTTTTTCATGGTCGTGTCTCCTTTGGGGAATTACGCGGCTTTCTCAGAAGAAAGCCTGGCAAAGAATTTTCTCAATGGATAAGAAAAGGTTCGGCAAAACTTCATGGATGCACTTCCATACCCATCCATAAAAGTTTTCGCCAGGCCTTTTCGGGAAGACCGCGTTCCTTAATCGTTCTCCTTCGGGCCGATTTCGTCGAGCGGAAGTTCCTCAAATCCCGGGCAAATCTCGCGGATCCGGGCGAGTGCGGCATCGGTGAAGCGGAAATCGCCGCCTTCATAATCGGCGAAGACGGAGGTGTCGTCGGTCGTATAGCAATCGTGCTCGTTCACGGGATCGCTTCCGATCGGCCGTATCACCGAGACGTAGACGTTGTTGTCCACCTCGTTCGTATTATACGGCGCCATGCCGCGTGCCTTGCGCTCGAGATCCGCATCGGACAGCTGCTGATACTCGTCGAGCTTTTCGATCGTTACGTAGTCGTAGATGTTTTCCCAGATCGTCCCGGCGTAATGTTCGCGCCAGAGCGGATTGTCGAAATTCACTTCGCGCATCCGCTCATCCGGGCCCATGCCGCCGAATCGTCCGCGGCCGTAGAGGTAAAGGATCCAGTCACTTTGAACGGAGCCGTTCGCCGCCCACGATTCAAAGACGACGGCCGCCTGCTGGGAAACGAAGACGTTGTTATAAACGTGATTGAACTGCGAGCCGTTAAGCATGACCGAGCCCTTCGGCGAATGGAAATCCTCGGGATCTTCCTGCCGCCCTGCCGCGTCCACGAACAGATTGCCGTAAATCTCCGCGCCCATGGAACCGCAGTCGGCGTAAATCGAATATTGTCCGACGCCGGCATAGATATTGCCGATGTCGTGGAAATAGTTATAGCGGATCACACGACCGAGCTGCGTCGGGTTGTTCCAGTACGAAATCGCCGCCATGTCGGACGTTTCGCGCACGCAGTCGTAAATCTCGTTATACTCGATGACAATATCGTTGCCTTCTGCGGAAATGACCTGATGCGGCGCAGCATGAACCTTGTTGTGGCTGATGACGGCGCCCGTCGCAAAACAGCCGATGCAGTTGTTCATGAACGTACCGCCTGCGTAAGTCGGCGCTTCAAGGTCGTTGTACACGCCGCTTCGGTTCACGTCGTGGATATCGCAGTTGGTGATCAGCGATTCCGAAGAAGTAAGCGTCTCCTGATCGCCGCCTTCGAGGAAAATGCCGCCGTTTGCGGTGTCATAGAGCTGACAGCCGTCGACGGTCACGCGAAGCGCATCCCAGATACGAACGGCTTTCGCGGAAGTATGCGCAACGGTGCAGTCCTTCATCGTGAAGTCCGTCAGCCCGACTGCCGAAACGCCGTCGCCGCGTGTATAGAGCAGATTTAACCCTTCCAGCGTGACGTTTGACACGTTCGTGAAGGTGAGCATATCGTCTTTCAGCGTGGAAATCCAGACGTTGTCGGGATCATAGTCATCGGTCGGGTAGAAGTAGGCGATTTTCGCTTCCCGGTCAATATAGGATTCGCCGGGCAGGTCGATTTCTTCGGGGATATTCATGAAGTAATAGCGCCCCGCGCCCTCTATATAGCGGAAGAACCAGCTCGTGCCGCCGGTGAGTCGGATCGAATGCTCGTCACGGTTCACGCCGTACGCCGCATAAATATCGCCGATCCAGTCCCACTGGAGAAAGCCGTAGAGATAGAGATGATCGAGCGTATCGTCCGACCAGGTGTTGACGCGCTCCGCCGTATCGTCGTCGTAGAAAACGCTGATGGACTGGTCGGGATCGCGGTACACGTCGCCGGCCGTGACCAGGTAGTTGTAGTCGTAATCCCCGCCGCGATTCGGCCAGCGGGCAGGCATGATCGGCGTTTCTCCGAGATAGATCTGCACCGGCATGACGGCGTCGTCCGCCTCTTTGCCGTAGGCGTAAATTTCGGGATATACGTCCACGAGCGAGGAAACGTCCGCCTGAAGGAGCGCGGCTTTGGCCGTTTCATCCTTGACGCGGGCAGTCACGGAGGCGCTCTCATCCGCCTTCGTAATGAGTGCGGGATCGACCTTAACGCCGCCGATAAAGCGGACTTCTTCATCCGGGTAGGCAGCGTATTTGACCGGCGCGCCTTCCTTGCCGGAATCGGTTTCGTCGAAGGTCACGCCCTCGGTCATGAGATAATCGCCGCCGCGGAAATAGACGGATACCGCACCATCAGCCGTCGGGAGAATCGCGCGGACTTTATTCTTTGCGCCCTTGAGCGTGGCAAGCGGCGCGTCAAAGGTACCGTCAGCGGTATCGTCACCGTTCGGGGAAACGTAGAGTACGGTCTCGCCGTCAGTTGGCGTGATGACGGATTTTTCTTTGGTTGTGCAGCTCACGCAGAACGGGAGAATGAACAGAACGGCAAGAATGAATGCGAGCGCTTTTTTCATGGTCAAGTCTCCTTTGGGGAATTACGCGGCTTTTTTAGAAGAAAGCCTGGCAAAGAATTTTCTCAATGGATACGCAAAAGGTTCGGCAAAACTTCATGGATGCATTTCCATACTCCTCCATAAAAGTTTTCGCCAGGCCTTTTCCAAAAGGCCGCGTTCCTTAATCGTCCTCCTTCGGGCCGATTTCGTCAAGCGGGAGTTCCTCGAAATCGGGATATACCGACCGGATTTCGGAAAG
>JAZUKT010000226.1:0-2255 GCA_045643445.1 Eubacteriales bacterium | reverse complement strand
TTCGCCGCCGACGATCCTGTTGCTCAGCTGTCTGATCGTATCGTCCGCGAGCGCCGCTTTCAGCTGACTCCGCCAATCCTCGACCATGTCGCGGTACTTCGGCGTCAGTTTCCCGCCTAATGTTTCAAACGCAAAATTCATGAGTCCGAGCTGATCGTGAAGCACGTTCAGGACGGATTTATCCCAGTCTCCCGCCTCCACGCTCCGGATCAGCCGGTCGATCAGCTCGTCCGCGTCGTAATCGGGCGCACGGCAAGCCGCCGGATCACCCCGATCCCACATGGGAGCGTTATTTTCGCTGACCGGCGATTCGGGAAAATAGCATCCCGCCTGATCCCGGTCAACGTATACGCCGTCGAACTGGTAGCCCATGAGCATACCGCCCGTCGCGTCCGTGTTCACGTACACCTTCACCGCCGTTTTCCCGGTCACGGATGAAAGCGGAACGGAGGCCGAAAAGAGCGCCCCGTCGGCACAGTCCACGTACACGCCGTCGTCGCTCCACGCCTCGTTCGAGCAGCAGATCGCCGCAACGTGCAGGCCTTCCTGCCGGATCTTCCCCGTAACGGTCAGCGTTTCGCCGTCAATGCGCATGGCAAGATAATTGTCGGGATTATAGGAGGTCAGGATCTCCGTCCGGCGTTCGGTTGCCGCGCTCATCGGTACGGCCGACACCGCCAGAAGAACGGTCAGCGCCAGCGCCAGAAAGCGGCGGATACGGTTCGCTCTTCTCATATGGGTTCTCCACTCTTTCGTCATGATTTTTCGTATAGAAACAGTATATACGAATCCGGGGCAAAAGTCAATCTTGCCGACCGCGTTATTCTGTGATATAATGAGGCTGTCATCCCGAAAAAATCGCAGGAGGATCCTTATGAAACGCATCGTCTGCCTGTTCATCACGCTTCTGCTCGTGCTCACTTCTCTGCCGATCGCGGCGGACGGAGGAGAACGGGAACTGCGTATTCTCTTCACACACGATATTCATTCCCACTTCATCGGTACGGAAACCGCAGCAAGCGACGGTACGGTACACCAATCCGGCGGCGCGGCGCGTCTCAAAACGCTGCTCGACGAAAACCGCACGGAAAACTCCGTTTACTTTGACGGCGGCGACTTCGCGATGGGCACGCTGCTTCAGGCCGGGTATTCGACCGACGCGTACGAATTGCGGCTTCTCGGCGAGCTCGGCTGTGACGTCACGACCTTCGGAAACCACGAATTCGACTACGGCGACAGCGGCATCGCTTCCATGCTCGACGCAGCCATGAAATCCGGCGGCCGCCTGCCCGAGATCGTCGAGACCAACATGGTCACGGACGGCGATCTGACCGACGGACAGCGGGTACTGGCCGACGCGCTCACGGACTACGGCGCGAAGCCCTACACGATGCTCGACGTGAACGGGATCTCGATCGCCGTGATCGGCTTGTTCGGTATCGACAGCATCTCCTGCTCCCCGACAGCGGAGATCGAGTTCCTCGACTACATAGACGCCGCCAAAGCCGCCGTTGAAACGATCGAAACGACGGAGAACGCCGATCTCATCGTCTGTCTCTCCCACTGCGGAACGACGGACGGCGGGCAGAGCGGCGAAGACGTGGAACTGGCCAAAGCGGTGCCCGGCATCGACGTGATTGTAAGCGCCCACACGCACTCGAAATTCGACAGCCCGATCATGGTCGGCGATACCGTTCTCGTCTGCTGCGGCGAATACCTCACCGGCCTCGGCGTGCTCGATCTGACGCTGACGGAAGGCGGAAAGACCGTTTCCTGCTACCGGATCCTCCCGGTGGACGAAACGGTTGCGGAAGACGCGGCGATGGCCGAAACGGTCGCCGGATACAAGCAGCACATCAACGAAACGTATCTCGCGGACGCGGGCGTCGGCTACGATGACGTGATCTGCCGCAACCCGATCGAATTCATGCCGCTCGGCGAGATGTACGAAACGCATCAGGAATACCCGTTCGGCAATCTGATCGCCGACTCCTACCTCTACGAGACCAAAAAGAACGGTGACACGGACGTTCAGGTCGCCTTCGTTGCGCTCGGTACGATCCGCGGCGTATTCGACAAAGGCGACGTTACAACGAGTGAAGCGTTCGATATCTGCTCGCTCGGCGTCGGCTCGGACGGCTCGGCCGGTCACCCGATCGTCTGCGCCTGGATCACGGGCCGGGAACTGAAGCTGATCGCGGAACTTGACGCGTCGCTCGGTCCGATGGTCGACTCCATCAAAATGAGCTACAGCG
>JAZUKT010000225.1:0-7426 GCA_045643445.1 Eubacteriales bacterium | reverse complement strand
TTCTTATCGGTCGCCTGGATCTCTTCGAGCTCTTCTTCGGTGGAGAAGCACGGATAGGCTTTCCCTTCGGACACGAGCTTCTTCGCAAAGACGTGGTAAAGAGCGGCACGCTGACTCTGCTTATACGGGCCGTAGTTTCCGATCTCTTTGATCTGTCCGTCATCGTCAAGCGTTACGCCTTCGTCGTACTTGACGCCGTAATAGTCGAGCGTTTTGAGCAGCGCTTCCACGGCGCCGGTCACTTCACGCTGTCCGTCGGTATCTTCAATACGGAGGAAAAACACGCCGCCGCTCTGATGCGCCAGACGCTCGTCCACCACCGCCTGATACATTCCGCCGAAATGCACGAACCCGGTGGGGCTCGGCGCAAACCGCGTGACCTTCGCGCCTTCCGGCAGATCGCGCGCCGGGTATTTTGCTTCCACTTCTTCCGGCGTCATGGTAACGTCCGGGAACAACAAATCTGCAAGTACCTGATAATCCATACTGTATGACAGCGTCCTTTCCGATAGGGTTAAGTTGATTTCAAAAGTTTTTTCCATTATAACATATTTTCTTCCGTTAGTCTATATGATTATGCCCGATTTTGGCACTTTTCTTCCTGATTTTGGCCGCTTTTCCGCCACTTTTGCAATTTTTACGCGCCTGACGCAATTCCCGATTGATTTTATTCGAAAAATGTGCTACAATGAGTCAAATGAACACGCTAAAAGGAGTTTCACATGAATACGCATGAAACCGCCGGATTCCGTCGCCAGCTGAGTGGCTACAACCGCGAAGACGTCAACGCCTACATACGTGATCTGGATTCGAGAACCGCCGCTGAAAAGGCTGCTCTTGAAGAAGAACTCAACAGCATCAAGGCACAGCTTGCCGAGGCACAGGAAGCCGCAGCCGCTCTCCGTTCTGAAAAAGAAGAACTCACGTCCGCGCTTGCCGACAAGGCGCAGGAAATCGCCGGACTCGGTGAAAAGCTCGACGAGGCTGTCAGCCGCTGCGATTCCCTTACCGCGGACGCCGAAAAGGCAGCAGCAGCCGGTACCGCACATCTCGCCGAGATCGGGGCGCTCCGTCAGCAGCTCCTCTCTTTCGGGATCACGCCGATCGAGATGAACGATGACGGTACGCCCGTCACGGATCGCTCCGTACCGACAGACGACGCGGAGGACAATCACGACAGCCCGCTCTACAAGCTCAGGATGTACGACAAGATCAGCGGTCAGCTCGGCGATATTCTGATCAACGCGAACCGCAACGCCCGCGAGATCGTGAACGCCGCCACCCGTGAAGTTGACAGAATGAAGTCGGACGCGAACGAATTCTGCGAAACCAAACGCCGCCAGTGCGACGAGGAAGTACAGAAGATCCGCCGCGATCTGAACGAGGAAGCAGCCGGCGTCCGCGACGATCTTTCGGCTACTGCCTCCGCTCTCCTCTCCAACGTCAACGCAAACATCCACGGAAACATGGAAAGCTGCACGCACGAGATCAGCTCCTGCCTCAGCGAACTGCAATATGAGGTCAAGTCGATGCTCTCGAAGATCACCGCACGCACGGACGACATGAACGAGCGCATCAGTTATTTCACGACTGCCGTTTCCGACGAGATCGAAAAGGATCTCGCGTCGATCGACAAAAAGTTCGGTCTGAACAGACAGCCCGCCGATGAAAACCGCCCGGACGACGGGGCTGATCGGACATGAGCGCCTCAACGGACCGGAAACTCGGCGAAAAAATACGCGCGCTCCGATTGAAGAAGGGATTGACGCAGAAGGATCTCGCAGACGGCTGCATCACGCGCAGTATGCTCAGTCTGATCGAGTCCGGCGCGACCTCCCCGTCCGTGACGACGCTGCGTCATCTGGCCGATCGGCTCGGTGTTCCGGCCGGTACGTTCTTCGCTGACTCCCCGGAAGAGGAAGATGCATTCCGCAAACTCGCGCTGATGCCGTCGCTCAAGAAAGCTTTCTCGGATGCGGATTATGACGGCTGTCTGCGGCTTTTGGACGAGGCTGCGATCACAGACGAAGACGACGAATGTTCCTATATTCGGGCGGTATCTCATCTGAAAACAGCCGAACGGCAGGCGGATGCCTACGATTTCGCCTCGGCTGCCGCTTCCCTTTCCGCCGCTGAATCTGCCGCCGCCCATTCACGTTACTGCGGCGATTCCTTCGACCGTGCGATCCGCTACCGCACCGTCCTGATGGAATCCGCGTGTGAGGATCCCGCGCCCGATCTGCTCGCCGACACGTCGATGTGCAGCGAATGGATCCCGGCTGCGCTCGTACAGTATTTCATCACACTCAAGCTCTTGAAGCTCGGCGAGAACAGCTGGTTTATCTTCGACGGCGACGATTATCCCGCCCGGCACATTCGTGCGCTGAAACTGCTCTACGACGATCAGCCGTACGATGCGATGCGCCTGCTCCGCGATCTCGCCGACGATCCGGCTCTGCCGTATTTCATGCAGTACCGCGTTCTGTGCGATCTTGAAGAACTCTGCAATCAGACCGGCGACGTGCGCCTCGCATACAGCGCTTCCCGACGCAAGCTCGAGTTGATCGAAAAAACAAAATAAAAAATCCGTCCCGCTTTTCGGATCGAAACAGTCCGATAAACGGGGCGGCTTTTATTGTTTCACAGCATAATAGCCCTGCCGGCGGATGGAGGTGATCAGTTTTTGACCGATCGCATCTTCCGCTTTTTTATTGAGATGTGCGATCTGCACGGGTACGGACGGCGGTTTGATCCCGCAAAAGGCGGCGATTTTATCTGACGCGGCCGGATGCGCGGCGTCCGTACAGGTGAAGAGATACGTAAACAGCAGATTTTCGGTTGCCGTCAAACGGATGATAGATCCGCGGATCTCGCAGAAATCCCGTGCGAGGAAAACGCCCGGCGACAGGAATACGCCGAACGGACAAGTGGGATCCACGCGGATTTTATTAAAGCGGACGAGCGCCGCACGGATATCGGAAAGCGCCGTTTCTTCGTTCTCCGTCCGCAGTGCGTTGAGCGCCGTATTCACGAAGCCCGGACCGATCGAAAGGACGAACGTATCGTCATACGGCGTTCGGCGCACGTCATCGAAAACGTCGCTCCACGTCACGATCAGGGAAACCGGCAAGAGTGCTCCGATCCCGGCAGGCGCGGCTATACTACACGGACAGCCCAGTTTCAGAAGCCGATCCCGCATGGAACCGGCTCTGTCGCTGAGCTGTTTATCGCAGATAATGATCATTCGTCAGACGGAATGAACGCCGAGTACGGGATCCGCTTCGTCTGCGTCCAGGGCATATTTCTTCGCCTTGCGGTATTCGAAGAACTTCGTAGCGACCTGCTCGAACAGCGCGTAGGAGAGGACGTCTTCTTCCTGCTCCATCCACGGCTGCACCTTCTCACGCAGATCGGCGAGTTCCGGCTTCAGTTTATCGGCCGGACGGTAGGTGATCGGTTCTTCGTCACCGATGATCTGCTTGCGGAAGGCAGGCTTGATCTCGGCGGGCGTTTTACCGTATTCGCCGCGGACAAGGCCCTTGAATTCCTTCGAAACGAGTTTATAACGTTCGCCTGCGATGACGTTGAGCACAGCCTGCGTACCGACGATCTGGGAGGTCGGCGTTACAAGCGGCGGGAACCCGGCATCTTCGCGGACTCTCGGCACTTCTTCAAGCACTTCGGCGAGCTTTTCGCTCTTGCCCTGCTGTTTCAGCTGGGAAACGAGGTTCGAGAGCATACCGCCCGGCACCTGATACAGGAGGCAGTTGACGTCAACCTTCAGGACCTTCGGATCGAGCAGGCCGGACTTCAGATACTGCTCGCGCAGAGGCGTGAAGTACTTGCAGACCTTATCGAGCTGGCGGAGATCAAGGCCGGTGTCGTATTCCGTGCCCTGGAGCGTGGCAACGATGGATTCGGTCGGCGCCTGAGAGGTACCGAGCGCCATCGGAGAAATAGCAGTATCGACGATATCGACGCCCGCTTCCACGGCCTTCAGGATCGTCATGGAGGCGAGACCCGTCGTGTAATGCGTATGGAGCTGGATCGGGATCTTGACTTCGCTCTTGAGCGTCTTGACGAGATCGTACGCGGTGTACGGCGTCAGGAGGCCGGACATATCCTTGATGCAGATGGAGTCCGCGCCCATATCTTCGAGTTCCTTTGCATATTTGGCGAAGGCTTCGCTCGAGTGAACCGGGCTGATCGTATAGCTGATCGCTGCCTGAACGTGGCCGCCTTCCTTCTTCGTCGCGTTGATCGCGGTTTTCAGATTGCGTGCGTCGTTCAGCGCGTCGAAGATACGGATGATGTCGATGCCGTTTGCGATAGACTTCTGGACGAAGTATTCGACAACGTCGTCAGCGTAGTGACGGTAGCCGAGAATATTCTGACCGCGGAAGAGCATCTGCAGTTTCGTATTCTTGACGTGGTCGCGGATCGTGCGGAGACGTTCCCACGGATCCTCGTTGAGGAATCTCATGCAGGAGTCGAACGTGGCGCCGCCCCATGCTTCGAGAGAATGATAACCTACTTTATCCATTTCGTCCAGGATGGGAAGCATCTGTTCCGTCGTCATTCTGGTGGCAATCAGCGACTGATGCGAGTCACGAAGGACGGTTTCTGTAATTTTAACTTTTGCCATTATGAATTATCCTTTCAACGTAATGATCTGCCATCAGGCGAAATAGGAGAGGAACACGCCTGCCGCTACGGCCGAACCGATAACACCGGCGACGTTCGGGCCCATGGCGTGCATGAGCAGGAAGTTCGACGGGTTCTCTTTCTGACCGACGACCTGCGAAACACGCGCTGCCATCGGAACGGCAGACACGCCGGCAGAACCGATCAGCGGGTTGATCTTGCCTTTCGTGACGGCGCACATGAGTTTGCCGGTCAGAAGGCCGCCCATGGTCGAGACGCAGAACGCGCAGAGGCCGAGGATGATGATCTTGATCGTGCTGAACGCAAGGAAGTTATCCGCATTCGCCGTTGCGCCGACCGATACGCCGAGGAAGATCGTGACGATGTTCATCAGTTCGTTCTGGGCGGTCTTCGAGAGACGGTCCGTGACGCCGCTGACGTTCAGAAGGTTACCGAGCATGAGGAAGCCGACAAGCGGTGCGGCATCCGGGACGATCAGGCTGACGACGAGGGTGACGATGATCGGGAACAGAACGAGTTCCTTCTTCGAGACCGGGCGGAGCGTCTGCATAACGATGGAACGCTCTTTCTTCGTGGTCAGGAGCTTCATGAACGGCGGCTGAATGATCGGGATCAGCGCCATGTAACTGTATGCGGCGATGGCGATCGCACCGAGCAGTGCCGGCGCAAGCGTCTTCGTGACAAGGATGGCAGTCGGGCCGTCCGCGCCGCCGATGATACCGATGGATGCGGCTTCGGCAGGCGTAAAGCCGAGGAAGATCGCGGCGGAGAACGCCACGAACACGCCGAGCTGTGCGCCCGCGCCCATGAGCAGGGATTTCGGGTTCGCAATCAGCGGGGAGAAATCGGTCATCGCGCCGACGCCCATGAAGATGAGCGACGGATAAATGCCGAGCTTGACGCCGAGGTAGAGGAAGTCGATCAGGTTGCCCTGTTCGGCTATCGTCTGCATATTGATCGGCGAGCCGTCCGTATGGATGAAGAGATCCATATGATAGAGGTTGGCTCCCGGCAGATTGGCGAGGAGCATACCGAACGCGATCGGGAGCAGCAGCAGCGGTTCAAACTTGCGCACGATCGCAAGATAGAACAGCAAGCCGATGATCACATACATGATCAGCGTTTTAACGAGAAGAACCGGATCCTCAAACAGGATCGGCAGACCCGTTGTCTGATATAAATTCGTGAAAAAACTCAATGTCTTACACTCCTGTTCCGTTTATTTGCCGGATACTCAACCGAGTGTGATGATGGTGTCGCCGGAATTGACGCTCGTACCCTGCGGTGCGTCGATCGACTTGACCGTGCCGCCTTCTTCTGCAAAGATTTCGTTTTCCATCTTCATGGCTTCGAGAATGCACACAAGGTCATTCGCCTTGACGGTATCGCCGACCTTCACGTTCATTTTCAGAATATTGCCGGGCATCGGAGCCTTGACCTTGATGCCGCCCTGCGCGCCCGCTGCTTTCGGCTTCGCTGCCGGTGCGGGAGCTGCCTTCGGTGCGGGTGCTGCTGCAACTGCCGGAGCTGCCGCTGCGACTGCGCCGTCCGCTTCTTCTACCATGACTTCATAGGTTACACCGTTTACGGTAACATTGTACTTTTTCATAATTTCCTCCAAATAGTTGAGTAGTGATGTGATCGGGACGGTCAGTCCTCGTTGTTCTTATTCCAGCTCTTGCGGCCGGTATTGCGTTTGAAGGAGACGACACGGTATGCGCCCGTCTTCCCTTCGGCTGCGCGGTAGGCTTCGATGGCGGCCGTGATGACAGCGATCAGTTCGCCGTCGTCCGCGCTGTCAGCCGATTCTGCCGGCTCTTCAGCAGGCGTTACGGGTTCTGCGGCTTTCTTCGCCTTCTTCTCGCCGGTTTTCGACACGAGGCCGAAGATGGCGATGATCCCCCAGAGGATCAGAAGCACGAGAAACACGGTTCCCATGCCGGTGAGCACCATCTGTCCGCAGAGCGAGAGCTTTTCGGACACGGTGCCGTAGACAAATTCGGTTTTCGCGAATACGTTTACAAGTTCAGTCATTTCTTGCATGGGCACCTCCGCTTACAGAGGCATATTGGCGTGACGGCGCTTCGGAGTTCCTGCCGCCTTTCCGGCCAGCATCAGAACGGCCGACGCGAGCCGCTGACGTACTTCGTTTGCTTCAATGATATCGTCGATCTCGCCAGCCTTGGCGGCTTCAAAGGCGTTCGCTTTCGTATCGTTCCACTTTTCTTCGAGGGATTCTCTCGTGACAGTGCCGGTGATCTGATCGTTCCAGAGGAGCGCCACGGCGGACGGAGCGGACAGGCAGCCGATCTTCGCCGTATCGAGCGCGAGAACGAGGTCTGCGCCGATCGCCTTGGAGCCGAGCACAGTGAACGCGGAGCCGTATGCCGCACCCGTTACGAGCGTGACGAGCGGCGTCTTGGCAGAGGCATAGGCGGCCGCCAGTTTGCCGATCTCCGCGGAGAACGGATTCTTTTCCTGCTCACCGCAGACGGCAAAGCCTTCGGTATCGACGAGCGTGAGAACGGGAATGAAGAAACTGTCGCAGAAGTTTAAGAATCTTGCCGCTTTACGGGCAGCCTTGGAGGTAAGTTTGCCGCCGTTTTCGGCATGATTCGTGGCGATTACGCCGCAGACAACGCCGTTCAGGGAGATGAAGCCCGTCGTGACGTTCTTCGCGTAATCCTGATTCATTTCGAGGTACTTGCCGTCATCTGCCGCGGCCTTGATGAGCGAGACGATGGAACCGTCCGCTTCATAT
>JAZUKT010000224.1:0-3247 GCA_045643445.1 Eubacteriales bacterium | reverse complement strand
CGCCGGATTGTCGGCAGACGGCACCATTCAGGTCGTCCGCACCGCTGTCAACAGCGACTGGCTCTATCAGGAGATCCGCGTGAAAGGCGGTGCGTACGGATGCGGCTGCTCAATCGCGGGGGATTCCGGCACGGTGCAGTTCACGTCCTACCGCGACCCGAAGCTCGCCGAAACGGACGAAATCTACAAAAAAACGGCGGAATTCGTGCGGGGCGCCTCGTACAGCGAAAAGGAACTGACGCGGTTCATCATCGGTACGTTCTCACCTTTTGAAAGACCGCTTTCTCCGGCAGGCAGGGCGGCGCGTTCCTTTGACGCCTACCTTTCCGGCCAGACGTACGAAAACGTCGTGCGGATGCGGCGCGAGATGCTCGGCGTGACGATGGAGTCCTTCCGCAAAACGGCCGATCTTTTCGAGGCGGCGGCAGCGCAGGACAACTTCTGCGTGGTCGGCTCTGAATCGAAGGTGGAAGAGAACCGGGCGCTGTTCGGTTCGCTCGTGCGGATCTGACGAAAGAACCGGCCGAACTTGCAAAAGCCGGGACGGAATGGTATAATATACGTATAAAGTGACAAACTGACGGAGGAATCATGAAAAAACTGCTGATCATCCTGCTGGCGATGCTTCTGACGGCGACGTCGTGTATCGCGCTGCGGAATGCGGACGGAAGTCAGCCGGACGAAACCAAGCCCGCGACCGAATCGGAAACGGAGCCCGTACCGTCCGAAACGGAGACTGAAACGGAAACGGAGACCGAAACCGAAACGGAGACGGAACCCGTTCCCGCCGTGCCGTTTGAGGGCGTGTCGGTCTCGTTCATCGCGGCGGGCGACAATCTGATCCATCCGAATATTTACGACGACGCCGGATTCCGCGGCACGGCGGAGAAGGAATACGATTTCCTGCCGATGTACGCGGACGTGGCGGGCCGGATCGCGGCGGCGGATATCGCCTTCATCAATCAGGAATCGCTGATGGCCGGGGAAGATTACGGCTACACGGGCTGGCCCTGCTTCAACTGCCCGCAGCAGCTCGGCCTAGACATGGTGTCGCTCGGATTTGACGTGATCAACATGGCGAACAACCATATGCTCGATAAAGGGGTCGGCGGCCTCGAAGCCACGATCAATTTCTGGAATTCGCAGCCTGTCACCCGGATCGGCGGCTATCTGGATCAGGCGGATTACGATACGATCCGCGTTACCGAAAAGGAAGGCGTGCGCTTTGCATGGCTGTCCTACACCTACGGCACGAACGGGATCGAGAAACCGGCGGACTCTCCGCTGATCGTCCCGTATATCGACGACGCGCTCATTCTCTCCGATCTTGCCAGGGCGGAAGAAGTCGGCGACTTCACCATCGTGTCGATCCACTGGGGCAACGAAAATACGCAGACGCCGACCGACGAGCAGTACCGGCTGGCGAAACTGCTCGCTGACAACGGCGCGGACGTGATCCTCGGCCACCATTCTCATACGCTTCAGCCGATCGAGTGGATCGAGACCGACCGCGGCCGCACGCTCTGCATTTACAGCCTCGGCAACTTTGTTTCCGGGATGTCAAATCCGGTCAATATGATCGGCGGCCTTCTGAACTTCACGGTGGACGGCGACGGCGAGGGCGGCCTCACGGTCAACAACGTCCTCTTTGAGCCGACCGTCTTCTACTACGACATGGGCTGGTACAACACGCATCTGTATCTGATCGGCGGCTATTCGGCTGACGTGGCTTACGGACACGGCGTCGGCATTTCCGGCTATACGCTCACGCCCGAGGAAGCGTGGTCGTACGTCACGAACGTCATGGACGACGAATTCCTCGCGCACTGACAACGAATCATCAGGAGAAAAAATATGCCAAAATACAGAAAGAATAAAATCGACGGCGCGTTCGCGGAAGAGTGCGCGCAGATCGTGCGGGAGATCAAGGACCCGCGGGTCTCCGGCGTCATGCTGACCGTGATGGCGGCGGACGTGTCGGCGGATCTCAAATTTGCGAAAGTCTATTATTCCGTCTTCGGCGAAGCGGACGATAAGGAACTCTCGAAGGGACTCAAGTCCGCCGTTCCGTTCGTGCGTTCGCAGCTTGCCGAGCGGCTGAATCTGCGCATCACGCCGGAGATCACTTTCGTCCGGGATGAAGGCGTGAAGCACGGCGCGGAGATTTCCGCCCTGCTGAAGCAGATCGAGCCGGAACTCACGGCGGCGGACGAAGCGGAAAAGAACGGGGAGCAGGACGATGAGTGAGAAGGCCTTTCCCGCCTGTTCCTTCCGTGAACTGACGGACGTTACGGCGACGCTCCTCTGCCATGCGAAGCGCGTTCTGATCCTCACGCACGTCAATCCGGACGGCGACTGCATCGGCTCGGCCGCGGCGCTCTGTGAGATGTTCCGTGCGTGCGGCAGGGAAGCCCGCGTGATCGTCAACGGCCCGCTGCCGCACAGACTTGCTTTTCTCACGGGCGATCAGACGGATTTCAGCCTCGCGGACGGCGAAGAAAAGACGGCTGACGCGATCCTGGCGGTGGACGTTGCGTCGCCCATGCAGCTCGGCGCGCTCGGACGGCTGATCCCGCAGGTGACGTTCATGATCGACCATCACAGCGTCGGCGAACCGTTTGCACCCGGCTATATTGATCCGACGGCGTCGTCGGCAGGAGAGATCGTCGGGCGGCTGTACTTCGAGTTGAAACGGCGCGAAATGATCCCGGCCATTCCGGCGGCTGCTGCCATGATCTACGCGGCCATCGCCTCGGATACGGGCAGTTTCCGCTTCTCGAACACCACGCCCGATACGCTGCGTCTGACGGCGGATCTCGTCGAGGAACTGCGTGCGGCGGACGGCGTGCTGATGCCGGATGAAATCTGCCGTCTCCTCTTTGAAGTGAAGACCGCGCGGGAGCTGACGGCGGAAAAGATCGCCCTCGACGGCCTGCGCTTTTGGTGTGACGGGCGGATCGCGGGCGTGCTGTTCACGCAGCAGATGCTTGCGGACGCCGGACTGACGGAGGAAGATATCGGCAATATCGTCGACGTGCCGCGGTGCGTGGAAGGTGTGTTGATCGCGCTTTCCGTGCGGCAGACGGCGGCGGATCCCACGAAATTTAAGGTGTCGTCCCGGGCGAATGCGGAACTCGACTGCGCGTCGGTCTGCCGGTCGTTCGGCGGCGGCGGACATACGAGAGCGGCAGGCTGCACGATCACGGCGGCCTCTGCCGAAGAGGCGATGGAAACGGCTGCGGCCGCG
>JAZUKT010000223.1:0-7831 GCA_045643445.1 Eubacteriales bacterium | reverse complement strand
ATTTACGGCGTCCGGCTCGGCGGCTTCCTGCTTTTCCGTGAACTGAAAAATATCCAGTACCGCGCCAAACTCAAGGAAGTCGGCGGCGAAACGAAGGGCCCCATTTTCGTGTCGTTCTTTATGTGGATCCTCCTTGCCGCTCTGTACGTCGCCTAGTCCGCGTCGCCCCTGTACCGGATCCTGAACGGCGCGCAGAACGCATCCCCGGCCGCGCTGTACGTCGGTATCGCAGTCTCGGCGATCGGCATCCTGCTCGAATCCTTCTCCGACCGGCAGAAGAGCGCCGAGAAGAAAACGAACCCCGATATGCCTGCCATGCACGGTCTTTTCAAACTGTGCAGATGCCCCAACTACTTCGGCGAGATCCTTTTCTGGACCGGCTCGGTCATCAGCGGGATCGGCGCGGTCAGGGGCGCTCAGTGGGCGGTCGTTGCCTTCGGTTATATCTGCATCGTCGGGATCATGGTGAGCGGCGCCAAGAGAGTGGAAACGAGACATATCCGTCATTACGGCGGAAAGCCCGAGTATGAGGCATACGCAAATCATACGCCGCTCCTCGTTCCGTTTCTGCCGATCTACCATATGACCTCTCCCGAAAAGATCGCGAAAGAGGACGCGGCCAAGGCTGCGAAGAAAGCGAAAAAAGCAGAAAAGAAATAAAGCGGATCAACCCGCAAGCACAAACAAAGAGCTGTCTGATCATCCGGGTCGGGCGGCTCTTTGTTTATGCGTCTTTGTGCGGGCGGCTCGGGATCGGTCACGTCGGGCAGTCTCTTGACGGCGGCGCGGGGAAGTGATAAAATGGATAAAACGCCGGTTCATCGTGTTTGATGAAATGAGGCGTTCCTATAAGCGAGGCCGCTGTGCCGGACGTTCTCGCCGGAGCAGGTACGGCAGAAGGAACAGGCATTTTGACAGAAAGCACGGGAAGGTGAAACCATGAAAGGCGACGATAAAATTATTCTGGCGGCGCACCGCGGCGACCGCAAAAACTACCCGGTGGACTCTTCGGACTCGTTTGCCTTCTGCCGGGCGCACGGGATCCTGCCCTGCGTCTGCATCGCGGATACCCGGGAGAATTATGAAAAGGCGCTGGCCCTCGGCTGCCGGATGTTCACGTCGAACGATATCGCGGCCGCGGACGAGGTGCTGCGCGCTCTCGGCGTCAGGGGAAATTGAGGCTTCCGCTCACCGTTGGGCGGCTGATTTTATCCCGGCTCCGTTGTGCGGGGCTGCCCGGCAAAACCGTTCAGGATCAATTATATCAAGGAGGATACTATATGAAAGCATACGAACGACTGCTCGCCTACGCCGCCTATCCGACGGCAAGCGATGAAACGACAGGCACGCATCCCAGCACGTCCGCACAGTTCGCGCTGGCGAAGGCGCTGGAAGCCGAACTGACCGCGCTCGGCGGCGTGAACGTCCGCACCGACGAACGCTGCTACGTGACGGCGGTCTTCCCGGCGAGCGCCGGATACGAAGAGCGCGCCGCGCTCGGTCTGATCGCGCACATGGACACATCGCCCGATTTCAACGGGGCAAACTGCCGTCCGCAGCTGATCGAGCACTACGACGGCGGCGAAGTTGCGCTTGGTACGAGCGGGCGCACGCTCTCTCCCTCCGTTTTCCCGCATCTGCCCTCGCTGAAGGGCCGTACGCTGATCACGACGGACGGTACATCCCTGCTCGGTGCGGATGACAAGGCGGGCATCGCCGAGATCATGACCGTGCTGGAACGGCTGCGGGATGAAAAAATCCCGCACGGAAAGCTCGTCGTCGGCTTCACGCCGGATGAGGAGATCGGCGAGGGGGCGGATTATTTCGACGTTGCCGCGTTCGGCGCGGACTTCGCCTACACGGTGGACGGCGGCGAGGAGGGCGGACTGGAATACGAGAACTTCAACGCGGCGGCAGCACATTTCGACGTGCGCGGTTTCAACGTGCATCCCGGTTCGTCGAAAAACGTGATGATCAACGCGGCGCTCGTCGCGTGCGAGATCAACGCGATGCTGCCCGGCGCAGAGATCCCCGCCCGCACGGAAGGATACGAGGGTTTCTTCCATCTGACGGACATGAGCGGGTGCGTGGAGCGCGCGTCGCTCGATTACATCATCCGCGATCACGATGCGGCGCTCTTCGACGCACGCCAACAGACGATGCGCCATATCGAAAAGACGATCAACGAAAAATACGGTGCGAATACCGTCACGCTGACGCTCCGCGAGCAGTACCGGAACATGATCGAAAAGATCCGCCCGCATCAGCATCTGATCGACAACGCGGTACTCGCCGCGAAGCGGTGCGGCGTGGACGCGAAGATCGAGCCGATCCGCGGCGGAACGGACGGCGCGCGGCTGAGCTATATGGGGCTGCCCTGTCCGAATCTCGGCACGGGCGCATATGCGGGCCACGGTCCGTATGAGCACGCGACCGTCGAGGGCATGGACAAACAGACCGACATCCTGCTCGAACTGGTAAAAATCTACGCCGATCGGATCGGATAAAGTACAAACGCCCGGCCGCATGGCATATGCAAATCGCATTCGCGGACCTGACCGATTCAAGGGGAATTCCGCGGTACAGGCGGCAAACCCTGCCTTTTGCGGATGCCCGATATCTATGAGGCATCCGCATCAACCCGCAAGCACAAAAACAGAGCTGTCTGATCATCCGGGTCAGGCAGCTCTTTGTTTGTGCATCTTTGTGCGGGCGGCATCCGTCTCCGCTTCATGCCATTGCTTTCAGCATTTCGGGCGTGACCGCGTAACGGGTCGGCCTTCCGGCGGAAAAGTCCCGGAATTCCCGGAGCATATAGTCCGCCATCCGCTGTCTTTCGTCGCCCTTGCTTCCCGCTATATGCGGCGTAAGGAAGCAGTTCGGCGCTCTCAAAACAGCCGTCAAGCAGTTCGGGCGGATCGCCGAGCCGGAAATAGCTTCCGTAGGAACAGCAGCAGACGCCTTCTTTTTCTGCAGTGCGGCAACGGCTTTGGCCTGTTCGCGATCCCCGTGCGGCGCGTGGATATCTCCGCCCCATTCGATCCGGTCGAGCCCGGCGCTTTTTGCCGCGGCGATCACCTCCGCCGGAGAAAGCGGACGGAAGGACACCGATACAAGTCCCGTAGTAAACAACATCGTTTTTTCTTTTCCTTCTGTTCGGAAGACGTCTTCCCCGGCTGTCACAGCGCGGCCGCGGACGATCCCCGAACGATTCATCTTACGGTATCATTGTATCATGAAGACGCGGGAAAAGCAATTGCGTTTTGCGCTTTTTCCGGGCGGGGTGCCGGAGGGCGGAACTGCAAGGAGCAGAGGCGGACTATTCCTACCTCGTCCCGGCCGTTATGAACGGTTACGACGAGGACTCGCTTACAGACGATATCCGTGAAAGGGTCGACAACGGCACCCTGAAGAAGGCACTCGTGTTTGTATCGAGTAAAGAAAAAGGCAAGAGCATGCAGAAAGTGCTGGCGGCGGCGGGTATTTCGTGTTCGTTTCTGTTTACGGAGTCGTCCGATGGTCATCGACTCACGGACGCCGACAAAGAGGAAGAACAGACACTGATCAATGAAGAGACGTTCCGATCGCAGGTCCTGCTGACTACGACCCGACTCGAAAACGGCGTCAACATCGTTGACCCGGAGCTTACGCATATATACCCTTATGGCTTTGAAGAGATCGCCCTGAAGCAGCAGATCGGCAGGTACCGGCGGAGAGACGACCGGAAGATCACGGTCGTATTTCGCGTTCCGGATGAAGAAGCCGTCAATCGACGACTGAATTGGCTGATCCACGAGCGCGAAACGTTACAGAGATATGAGAAGGCGTCCGACAAGGAGAAGGTGATGATGCTGATAGAGAACGACTTCGTTTTGAAGACGGTCAGGCAGTACAGCTTTCAACGGCGGGACGGACAGAGAAAGGTCAGCGGTTCCTCGTGCCGGGCGCTGTCCTATTATATCCGGGAGCTGCGCAACTCACTTGAGACGTTACAAGAAGGGTCGCGCAACGGTCTTCTGCTTCGCTGGCTCGGCTGGTTCGGACTACAATACGATCCTACGACAGACGAATCTGTCATTGCCGTTGATAAGGCACTCACAGATTTAATAAGTCTGTTGGATGGTAAGAAGAACTGCGACATGGATAAAGCCGACTTCGACGCTTTCCGTCAGGATTTTAAGGAGAAGCATCACGCCGCTTTCCCCGAGGCCAAGACCGGCAGAAGCGATCGAATACCGGGCGTACATGTCATCAATCAGCTGCTCGATCAATTTGGTTGTGAGATTGTATCCACCGCTAAGGGTGTGCACCGGCTGCAGGATAAGGAGGGGACGACGGATGTATCTTCTGATATGGAAGCGGTATGACTTTCACTACTATTTGGTGTCGCTCAGCCGAGCCGCGCTGACTCAATATGCCGGCAAAATCGGGCGCCGCGACCTGGAGCCGATTCCCTGCTTTGGCTCAGAGGATGCTTTGATGCTTCTCCGGCGCTATGCGGAAGAGAACCGCCTGATAGCTCCCGAGAAGTTGGCGATCCAGGAGATCGTGCAGTTCAAATATAAGCCGGTTGAGCCGATCGTGGTTAACTTGAACTCACACAAAAAATAAAAATGTATTATAAATTTGAAGGCGAGAAGGCTTATACGCCTTCTCACCAAAAAAAGGAGGGCAGCACGATGAACCACAGCATGATTCTCGCTGATCCGCCAAACGGCATCATCCCGGATATTCCCGAGTTGAAAAGTAACAAAATCCCCGGAGGCCTTATGTGACCGGCTTCCGGGGGTATTGTTTTTTGGGGCTTGATTATGAAAAAACATGTATATATTATGTATAAGGAAGAAAACCATTTGCAAATCAAGGAGGAGAAAAATTGAACACATACGGTTACATTCGCGTTTCAACAAGGGAACAGAATATCGACAGACAAGTTAACGCACTGCTTGAGTATGGTGTTCCGAAAGAGAATTTGGTGATTGAAAAACAGTCCGGGAAGGATTTTAACAGGCCAAAGTACAGAGGATTAGTACGGAAACTCAAAGCCGGGGATGCCTTAGTCGTTAAAAGCATCGACCGATTAGGACGTAACTATGATGATATTCTTGAAGAATGGAGATTTGTCACGAAGGAAAAACGGGCAGATATCGTTGTGCTTGATATGCCTCTTCTTGATACGAGAGTGGGGCGTGATTTAACCGGGACGCTGATCTCCGATATTGTACTTCAGCTTTTGTCATATGTTGCTGAGACTGAACGAGAATATATTCGTCAAAGGCAGCGAGAGGGAATTGAAGCGGCAAAAGAAAAAGGTGTCCGCTTTGGACGAAAGCCATGCGAACGACCGAATAATTATAACATTGTGATAAAAAAGTGGAAAAACAGAACGATGTCCGGGGTTGCTGCAGCCAAAAGTCTCGGCGTATCAAGATCCGTGTTCTACAGATGGTTGAAAGAAGACAAGATTGAACGAAATAGTTGAAAATGTTCGGAAAAGTACACTTTTAGTTCAAAGTGGCAAAGCACTCCTTTAAAGC
Source organism: Eubacteriales bacterium (assembly GCA_045643445.1). Lineage (GTDB taxonomy): Bacteria > Bacillota > Clostridia > Oscillospirales > CAG-272 > UMGS1696. Next base: position 2,294 of record JAZUKT010000223.1, on the reverse strand, counting down.
AAAAATTACCACAAATTACTTCCATTATTATACAATAACGCGATTGTTGTGTCAATACTGCTTCTGTTTTTTTGTGTGTACATAAATATACACTGTTTATTCTCGTTTATTTTTTGACTGTGGAGGTCTTTATGAAGTTGTTTGACTCAAAGAAAATCATTTCGTTTGCTTTAGTGGTAATGGTTGTTCTTTCGGTGCTTCCTTCGTGTTCACTGAGAGAAGCTAAAGACGGAGCGGACGGCAAGAGCGCGTATGATCTTGCGGTTGAAAATGGTTATCAAGGCACGGTTGAACAGTGGCTTGCTTCTCTCGTGGGTGAAGTCGGCCCTGCCGGAAAAGATGGCCGTGACGGCGTTGACGGAAAAGACGGCCGTGATGGTATAGATGGAGCGGACGGACGCGACGGCGCAGACGGGAATACTGTTGTATCGTATCAGAACGATTTTTCGCGTAATGGTACTGACGGCGCTCCCGGCCGTGATGGATTGAACGGTAAGTCCGCGTATGAGCTTGCGGTTGAATATGGTTATAAAGGTACACTTGAGGAGTGGCTGTATTCGCTCATTGGTCGCAGCGGCTTGAACGGTAAGGACGGCAAAGACGGAAAAGACGGAAAAGATGGCAAGAACGGTGCGGATGGAAAATCTGCGTATGAACTTGCTGTGGAAAATGGTTTCAAAGGAACACTTACAGAATGGTTAGATTCTCTTGTCGGAAAATCCGGTACTGACGGATGGTCCGGCGTTGTGGTCATTCCCGGCAGAACGGGTTCAAAGGGAAAAGACGGTAAGTCTGCATATGAACTTGCTGTTGGAAATGGTTTTAAAGGCACTATGACAGAATGGCTCGCTTCTCTTGTTGGCAGAGACGGAAAGCCTGGTGCAGACGGAAAGAGTGCATATGATCTTGCCGTGGAAAACGGATATACCGGCACTTTGACAGAGTGGCTTGCTTCTCTCGCCGGCGAAACGGTGTCCGGTGGTGCGAGCGGAAAATCTGCATACGAAATAGCAGTTGATAACGGTTATTCCGGAACGGAAAGCGAATGGCTTGCTTCGCTCTGCGGAAAGAATGGCGATAGCGCATACGAACTTGCCGTGAAGAATGGCTATACGGGTGACGTACAGACCTGGCTCGCTTCTCTCGTTGGCGCGAAAGGTGGAGACGGAAAAGACGGTACGGATGGCGAAAACGGTAAGTCTGCATATAGCCTGGCAGTTGAACACGGTTATTCCGGAACGGAAAGCGAATGGCTTGCTTCTCTTTGTGGGAAGAATGGAACCGACGGGAAATCCGCATATGAGCTTGCCCTGGAAAACGGCTTTGAAGGTTCGCTGGCCGAATGGCTTGAATCACTGGCGGTAAAAACTGGTGCAAAGGGCGAAGACGGAAGTGACGCCTACGAGATCGCAAAGGCAAACGGATTCGTTGGTACAGTAAGTGAATGGCTTGCTTCGTTAGTCGGAGCAGCAGGAAAGAGCGCATATGAGCTTGCCCGGGAAAACGGTTATCAGGGTACTTTGAGCGCTTGGCTTGCTTCTCTTGCCGGTGAAAACGGAAAAGACGGCACAAATGGTAAGAGTGCTTATGAATGTGCAGTGGACGCCGGCTATGTGGGAACGGAGTCTGAATGGATAGACTCTTTGATAGGCGCGACCGGAAAATCGGCCTATGAACTTGCAAAAGATAATGGTTACACAGGCGATGTACAGCAGTGGCTTGCTTCCTTGGCAGGTGCAAACGGTCAGGACGGAAAGAGCGCATATGAATGTGCCAAAGAAGCCGGATATACCGGAACTGAAGCCGAATGGATTGCTTCTATTGCCGGCGAAAAAGGCGAAAAAGGCGACAAGGGTGATAACGGCAAGACTGCGTACGAAGTTGCAGTTGACAACGGATTTACCGGAAGCGTAACGGAATGGCTGGCATCTCTTGTTGGTAAAACAGGTGAGTCCGGGAAGAACGCTTTTGAGCTTGCGCAGAGCAACGGATACACAGGCACAATGAGCGAGTGGCTCGCGTCACTGGTTGGAGCTAAGGGCGAAGACGGAAAATCCGCGTTTGAAATTGCAGTTGAAAACGGATATTCCGGCACGTCCGAGAGCGAATGGCTCGCTTCGCTGATCGGCGAAACAGGTGCAGCCGGCCAGGATGGCAAGAGCGCATATGAGCTTGCCGTTGAAAACGGATATAACGGCACAGAGTCCGAATGGATCGCTTCTATCGTCGGCGTAAAAGGTGACAAGGGCGATAAGGGTGACAAGGGTGACAGCGGTAAGACCGCATACGAAGTT
>JAZUKT010000222.1:0-4719 GCA_045643445.1 Eubacteriales bacterium | reverse complement strand
CAGCGGGCTTCTCTGATTTTATTTTTCGTCCTCCGCGGACGGCGCACAAGAGGCAGTGCGGGTGGGGCTTCTCATTCTGTTCGGGGGAGTATTGTAGGAAAGTCTGCGGACTTTCCTGATTTTGTTTTTCGTAAGAGTCCTCCGCGGCGAGGACTCTTACCAACACGCGCCGTTCAAGGTGGAAACCGAGTCACAAGTGCCTCATGGTTTCCCCCTTGAAAATCCCCCTTCCTGCCGCCTACCGGCGGAAATGAGGTTTGGGTGAATAGGTCGGGAGTCTTGGGCGAGGTCGTTAGTTAGTAAAACGAGTGCAGAGCAAAGTTTTCATAACGGCAAAGCCGAGAGCGTCAGGTATTCGGTTGAAGTGGGTGGAGGTATTCTACATGGGTGATGAATTGCAGAAATTTTATACCTAAATCACCGCTTCTCTCTACGGCGGGGGTTTTCAGGGTCTCGGCGGCCCCTGAAAACCACGTTAACGATTTTCTGAGGCTCTGAAACGCCTTTATTTCGGGGGCTGCACGAGCGCAACCTTTTCCATCCCTCCATAAAAGTTCTTGCCAGGCTTCTTTCAAGAAGCCGCGTTCCCCGCGTACCCCTCGTACCCCTCGTTCCCCTTAAATATCAAGATTCTCCGCGTATCTCGCGTTCTGTTCGATGAATTCGCGGCGGGGTTCGACTTTTTCGCCCATGAGGGTTGAGAAGATCTCGTCGCAGGCCATAGCGTCTTCGATCTCGACGCGGAGGATCGTTCTCGTTTCGGGATTCATGGTCGTTTCCCAAAGCTGATCGTAATCCATTTCACCGAGACCTTTGTAGCGTTCGGCTTCGACGTTCGTACCGCCGAGCTCCGCAATGATCTGATCGCGCCCCGCGTCCGAGAAGGCGTATTTTTCCGTCTTGCCCTTGTGCACCTTATAGAGAGGCGGCTGCGCGAGGAAAACGTGTCCCTCGTCGATCAGCGGGCGCATATGACGGAAGAAGAACGTGAGCAGCAGGATCTGGATATGCGAACCGTCCACATCGGCATCGGCCATGATGATGATCTTGCCGTAGCGGAGCTTCGCCATATCGAATTCCTCGCCGATACCGCAGCCGAGCGCCTGAATGATCGGGATCAGCGACAGATTCGAGTAAACCTTGTCGACTCTCGTCTTTTCGACGTTCAGAACCTTGCCTCGCAGCGGGAGGATCGCCTGGAACAGCGAATTTCTGCCCTGTTTGGCCGAGCCGCCTGCGGAATCGCCCTCCACGAGGAACAGTTCGGTGAATTCGACCCGCTTGTCCTGGCAGTCGGCGAGCTTGCCCGGCAGAGACGACCCCTGCTGGAGCACCGATTTGCGGGACAGTTCTCTCGCCTTGCGGGCTGCCTCACGGGCTCTCTGCGCGGCGAGGGATTTGTCGAGGATCGCCTTCGCCACCGCGGGATTTTCTTCATAGAATTCGGCCAGTTTTTCCGACACGATGTTATCGACGATGGAGCGGACTTCGGAGTTGCCGAGCTTCGCCTTCGTCTGGCTCTCGAACTGCGCGTCCGGCAGCTTCACCGATACGACGGCGCACAATCCTTCACGCGCGTCTTCGCCGGAGAGCTTTTCGTTCTCCTTCATGGCGCCGGATTTGTGGGCGTAATCGTTCAGCACCTTCGTGATCGCCGTCTTGAAGCCGGTCTCATGCGTACCGCCGTCCGTCGTCGCCATGTTGTTCGCAAACGTGACGATCGCTTCCGTGTAGCTGTCGTTGTACTGCATCGCCACTTCCGCGATGATGTCGCCCTTCTGCGCCTTCATGTAGATGACCTGCGGATGAACGACGTCCACGTGGCGGGCTTTGTTCAGATGCTCGACGAACTGGCGGATGCCGCCGTCGTATTTCAGATCGTACTCGACGTAGCGCCCCTTGCGGGTGATCGTCTCGTCCGCGGAATCTTCAAATTTGATCTTGTCGGGCGTGAGATGCGTCTCTTCGTCCGTTTCTTCGTGCAGCGTGTCGGCCTCTTCGTAGGCGGGCGCTTCTTCGGATTCGCCGGATTCCGCCGCTTCCCGCTCGGCCGCCTCTTCTTCCGCCGCATGGATCAGCTTTTCGAGCGCCGCGTCGTGCTTTTCCGCGTGGCTGCCGAAAATGTTCGAGAGCGCTTCGTCTTCTTCGTCGGTCAGCTTCCGCTCGTCGCGCAGGATGATGCGGATCCCGGCGTTCAAAAAGGCCTGTTCGCGCAGTCTCGTGAGAAGTAATTGCAGATCAAACTCCGTCGTGTCGGTGAAAATCTCCGCGTCCGGCTTGAAACGCACGTACAGACCGTGCTTGCCGTTTGACGAGCCTTCGTGCGTGAACGGACGGGCGACCACGCCGCGCTCGAACCGCATCGAATATTTTTCGCCGTCCACGCAGTTTACGGCTTCGAGCCATTCGGACAGCGCATTGACGACGGACGCGCCGACGCCGTGCAGACCGCCCGCGATCTTATAGCCGTTGCCGCCGAATTTGCCGCCCGCGTGCAGGATGGAGAAAATGACTTCAAGCGTCGGTTTGCCGACCTTCTGGTTCATGCCGGCCGGTACGCCCGCGCCGTTATCCTCAACGGATACCGATCCGTCTGGATGCAGGACGACTTCGATCTCGCTGCACCGTCCGGCCATGGCTTCGTCAATGGAGTTATCGACGATTTCGTGCACGAGGTGATGAAGTCCCCGCTGCGACGTCGTGCCGATATACATACCGGGGCGTTTGCGGACTGCCTCCAGTCCTTCAAGCACCTGAATCTGGTCGGCGTTATACTCCTGCGCGCTGATTTCTGTTCTTTCGATCGTGTTCTCGTTATCCATTATGAATCCCTGTCAAAATATTAAGATTATTCTTGTGTTTATGGTTATCTTCCCGCGATGGCGGAAGTGGAGATATGAGTGAAGATGACGCCCTCATCCGTCAGGACGAACGAACGCGGCAGATCCGATCCGGCGGATGCGGTTTCGCCCCGTTTTTCTGCGGCTTTGAGGAATTCCTTCGTCATGGGGGAATCCCATTTGCCGTCCATATCGAAAATTCCGATGACGGAATGATCACGGACGAGGCAGTTTGCGCCGATGTGCAGGTACATTGGTTTTGCCTTTCTTTTGGGAATATGGTAGGAAAGCCTGCGGGCTTTCCTGTTTTATTTTTTCGTAAGAGTCCTCCGCGGCGAGGACTCTTACCAACACGCGCCGCCAAGGGGAACCGTCGCAGGCGACATGGTTCCCCTTTGGAATCCTCTCCTGCCGGCTCCCGCCGGACAAAAGATATTCCACAGGGTGTACAAGAAGCGCACGTGTCAGTTAGTAAAACGAGTGCAGAGCAAAGTTTTCATAACGGCAAAGCCGAGAGCGTCAGGTATTTGGTTGCCGCGGGCGAAGACGTTTGGTATTCTCTCCGGCGGATGAATTGCATGAATTTAATACCTATATCACCGCTTCATCTTGCGGCGGGGGTTTTCAGGGTCTCGGTGGTCCCTGAAAACCTCGGAAACGCTCTTCTGAGGCTCTGAAACGCCTTTATGTCTGTGGTTTGGACATTGTCCATCCCATCCATAAAAGTTCTTGCCAGGCTTCTTTCAAGAAGCCGCGTTCCCCTTTTTCAAAAGGCCGCGTTTCCCTTACTTATTCATGCGCACGGGCATGATGAAGTACATGAAGGAATCTTTCTTTTTGAGGTCGTCGTCGGGTTCGAGGTCATGAGCGCGTTCGCCGAAGACGGATTCCGCGGGTCGAGCGGTATGGAAAGCGGAGCCTTCGGTCGGCTCGAAGATAACGCCCATCAGAGGCGAATTCAGTCTGATACGGAGTCTGTCGCAGCCTTTCGGGCAGGCGGACAGCGCGTCGAGGAGGTAGCGGCAGTTGAAGCCGATATCGACAGGCGCGCCCTCGATGGCGGCGGGGATCTCCTCATAGACGGAGACGATCGACGAAACGGACGATACAGCGACCGTCTTGTCGTGGAATTCCAGCTTGACGTGCGCACGGGTGTTGCCGCCGAGCTTGTCTTCGGAAACGAGGGAAGCACGCTCGATGGCGCCGAGCAGCTCGCTCCGGGAGAGGAACACCTCCGTCATATACGTCTGCGGGAGGAACTTTTCGTATTTCGTGAATTCCGCGTCGATCATGCGGGAGAAAACGTAGATATTATCCACCTTGAAGATAACCGTCTTGTGACCGATGATCATGACCGTTTCCTCTTCGGTGTCGGAAAGCAGCTTCGCCAGCTCGGTGAGGAACCGTCCCGGAATAATAATGTTCGCATCCGGCACGTCGGGATTGACGTCGGCAAGATTCCACTGCGCGGCGGCCAGACGGTTGCCGTCACAGCCGATCACGCCGAGAATGCCGTTCTGGATCTTGAACATCGCGCCGTTGAAGGCAGGACGCTGATCGTTCTGCGCGACGGCGAATATCGTCTGATTGATCAGATTCCGCACACCGTACTGCGGGAGCTTGTACTGACGGTCGCCGACGATCTTCGGCATGGTCGGGAAATCTTCGCCGGGCTCCGCGGAAATTTCAAAATGAGAATACCCCCCGTCCACGGAAACTCGGCCGCGTTCGTCGATGGCGAGCGTCACGTCGCCGTCCGGCATGGCGCGCACGATCTGGAGAATCTTGCTCGTATTGATGACGTACATGCCTTTTTCGATGACGCGGCAGGGAACCGTGATGCGGATGCCTTTTTCAAGGTCGAAGGCGGAAATGCGGC
>JAZUKT010000221.1:0-6112 GCA_045643445.1 Eubacteriales bacterium | reverse complement strand
TTTGAAATACGGGTATGATTCAGTCGATAGCTTTACAAAAGCCTTCACTCGTTTTCACGGAGCAACTCCGGCCGCTGTAAGAAAAAGCGGGCATCCGATCAAATCGTATGCACCATTAAAACTCGAACTTTTTATGAAAGGTGGTTATATCATGGATTATCGACTTGGCAAAGTGGAATCGTGTACGATCAGAGTTAAATTTGAAAGGGGTGAGAAAAGGGTTGTTTGTCTTGATGACGGTCGTTTGCCGGATATGTTCTTTTATTCTTTGAGTCAATTACTTGCAGAAAAAAACGAAGAAATGATTGAAACAGCAATTTGCAAGTTGGACGCCTGTACTGATATAGAAAACTATGAAAATCTCACTCTTCCTTCGTTTATGTGGGCTTGCTTTAAATGTGAAGGTATTTCACGAACAGACGCACGTGAAAAGACATGGAAAAAGATTAAGGAAGAATGGCTTCCGCAAACAAATTATAAAGAACTATCTCCAAACTCCGTGATGGTGAATTACACAACAAATGATGAAGAAAACGATATGGGCGAAATATTTATTGCCATAAAAGAAAAGGGGGACTAATCATCCACACAAATCCCGGTTTGTCGAACTGAAAGAAATAACCCGCCGAATAGGAATTTTTCAATTCCTTTTCGGCGGGATTTGTTCTGTTAGAATACTTCCTTATGAGGCTGTGCGTTTTGCTCTGTCTCTCTTCTTTTTTTGCCGCGTTGGCTGGCAGAATGCGCAGACCGCTGTCAGCTTTGCAGGCTCTTGAATTTGTAGAATTCGCCCTTCTTCTCCATCAGCTCATCGTAGGTGCCGTACTCGACGCAGCGGCCGCCCGAGATGACCGCGATCTTGTCCGCGCCGCGGATCGTCGAAAGCCGGTGTGCCACGATGAACGTCGTCTTGCCGCGGCAGAGATTGTCGATCGCTTCCTGAATGAGTTTTTCCGAAACCGAGTCAAGCGCCGAGGTCGCCTCGTCGAAGATGATCACGTCCGGCTTGCGGATGACGGCGCGCGCGATGGAGATCCGCTGACGCTGACCACCCGATAGTTTGTCGCCGTGTTCCCCGACCTGCGTATCGAGCCCGTGCGGCAGTTTTGCGATCGTCTCCTCGAGGTTGGCCGCCCGTACCGCTTCAAGCAGTTCCCGCTCCGACACGTTATCGTTGCCGAACGTGATGTTTTCACGGATCGAGCCCGAGAACAGAACGGACGTCTGCGGCACGACCGCGATATGCTTCCGATACGCCTGCAGATCAAGCGTATTGACGTCACGGCCGTCGATCCTGAGCACGCCGTCAGTCGGCTTGTAGAATCCGATCACGAGGTTGAGGATCGTCGATTTGCCGGAGCCGGATTCGCCCACGAGCGCGATCGTCTCGCCTTTTTTCACCGTAAGGTCAAGCCCGTTGATGACGGCCTGATCGTTTTCGTCCGCGTCGGTTTTATTATAGCAGAAACTCACGTTCTCGAACCGGTATTCGCCGTCGAGGACTTCAAGCTGTTCTTTGCCTTCGTTATCCTCCACGTCGTACGCGCCGAGGATATCCCCAATCGACTTGACGGACTCCATGCCTTTCGTGAGGATCGGCACGAGGCCAATGATGGCGTTGATGCCGGAGACCAGCGTTCCGTAATAGTTCTGATACAGCGATATATCGCCGACGGTGATCTTGCCCTTGATGGCGAGGAAAACCGTAAAACCGAAGCAGATCAGCGAGAACAGCGTGCCCGAAAACCAGTTGATCGAGCCGAAAAAGCTCTGCAAAATATCGAGCGCGTAGCCTTTTTTCGCGGTCTCCTTGAGGTGCGCGTTCACCTTGTCGGCCTCGATGCTCTCAAGCGAATGCGCCTTCGTGACCGGGATCAGCTCCACCATCTCCATGACGGCTGCGGACGTACTTTCGATCTCCGTACGGAATTCCCGGTTCCGACGCACGATGCCCCTGCGGAATACGGCGAGGATCGTGACCGCGATCGGCACGAGCACAAGGAACGCGAGGAAAACGTAGAGACTCTTGAAGGCCGTAACGATGAGCGCCGCCATCAGGCTGAAGAACACCGACGGGAAGTTCGTGAACAGCTGCGTGGACATTCCCTCGATGGCCTCGACGTCACGCATGATCTTCGACTGCACGCGGCCGGAGAGAATTTCCTTATGATAACTGAGCGACAGGTGCTGCAGTTTCCGCACCATCGAGCTTCGCAGACCAGCCTCCACGGAGCGGATCGCCTTGCTGTAATTCTTGGTATGGAAGTAGTTGAACGGGATATTGAGCACCAGCAGAATGAAAATGAACGCGAAATCGGCGATCACCCGTTTCCAGTCGGGCGGCGTGCCGGTTTGCAGCGACGTGACGGCGATATTGATCAGCTCGGCGATCAGGATCGGCTGCACGATGCAGGGGATATATTTGAGGGCGTAGAATATGTTGGACTTGGCGATGCGCCAGTAGTTGCCTTTATAAATACTGCACAGGATCTTGAGCGGATGGGACCCGCTGCTGAAAGGTTTCAGAAACGCTTCTTCGTTGTCCAGCTCTTCCTCAAGCGTTTCAAATTCCTTCTCCAGTCGTATCTCTTCTTTGTTCTCGACCATGATTGCCTCCGTTGAACCGATCTATCGCTATCAGACAACAACTTTTATAAACCTTTTGGCGCGCAAAGTCAACCCTTTTCAGAAAAAAGTATTTTTTCGGCGTTTTGAATGAAAAACCGGCGCTGGCCGCGGAGTTTCTACGCTTTTTCACGTGCATTTTTCAGTCATCCGCGCAAAAAGAGAGACAGACCGAAATCTGCCTCTCTTCTTATTTATACTATGGACTTACAGACCGCGCTTTACGTAGTGCGTGTGGAGCAGTTCATGCGCCTTCTCGGAGTTCGGTTCGCCGAGGAATTCCTCATAAACCTTCTTGACGAGCGGGTTGTCATGAGACTTGCGGTATTCGAGCTTTTCGCTGTCTGCCTTGTACAGAACGGATGCACGGAGAGATTTGAGGTCAACCTTATTGCGAACCTCGGAAGGCTGCGTGGGCTGACCGCCGCCGTTGACGCATCCGCCCGGGCAGGCCATGACTTCGATGAACTGTACGTCGTACGTACCGTCCTGAACGCCGCGGAGCAGCTTATTGGCATTAGCCGTGCCGGAGGTGACAGCAACCTTGACTTCCATATCGCCGATCTTGTAGGTGGCAAACTTGATCGGATCGGTGCCGCGGACTTCTTCAAAGTCGAGTTTTTCAAGCGGCTTGCCGGTCAGAACTTCTGCCGCGGTACGGAGAGCAGCTTCCATAACGCCGCCCGTTGCACCGAAGATAGCGCCCGCGCCGGAACCGATGTCGATCGGCTGGTCGAACTTCGCGTCGTCGAGGGTGCAGAAGTCGATGCCGGCCTGCTGGATCATTCTGCCGAGTTCTCTCGTCGTAACGGCAATGTCTACACCGGGCAACCCGTTGACGTCCTGGCCGTCTCTGCCCACTTCGAATTTCTTCGCGGTGCACGGGATAGCGGAAACGAATACGATATCCTTCGGATCGAGGCCCATCTTCTCAGCGAAGTAGGTCTTATACAGAGCGCCGAACATCTGCTGCGGAGACTTGCAGGTGGAAAGGTTCTCGACCATATCCGGGAAGTAGTGTTCGCAGTACTTGACCCATCCGGGCGAGCAGGACGTGATGATCGGGAGCTTGCCGCCGTTCTTCACGCGGTTGATGAATTCGAAGCCTTCTTCCATGATGGTAAGGTCGGCCGTGAAGTTCATGTCGTATACGCCGTCGAAGCCGAGCTTCTTGAGAGCGGCGACCATCTTGCCTTCGGTATCGGTGCCGGGCTCGTAGCCGAAGCATTCACCGATGGTGGCACGGACGGACGGAGCGCAGCAGATAGCCACGTGCTTCGTAGGATCTGCGATGGCGTCGAGGATCTTCTTCGTGTCGTCGTGTTCGTACAGAGCGCCGACCGGGCACGCCACGATGCACTGACCGCAGTTGATGCAGGAGGTTTCAGCCAGCGGCTTTTCGAAGGCCGTTGCAACGACGGAGTCGAAACCGCGGTTGACCACACGGATCGCGGATACGCCCTGCGTCTTTTCGCAGGCAGCTACGCAGCGACGGCAGAGGATACACTTGTTGTTATCGCGGACGATGGACGGAGACGACGTGTCGATGGCAACGTGCTCCTTCTTCTCGGAATAGCAGAACTTGTCTTCTTCGCAGCCGTATTCCTTCGCGAGCTTCTGGAGTTCGCAGGTGGTGGAACGGATGCAGGAGAGGCACTTCTTCTCGTGCGCGGAGAGAACCAGCTCGAGGTTGGTCTTGCGGATCGCACGGATTTTCGGGGTGTTCGTGTAGATTTCCATCGGCATTTCTTCGCCGGTCTCTTTGTTGACCTTCGGCGGCTCGATGGGATATACGCAGGCAGCAACCATGCCGCGCGCGCCCTTGACTTCAACAAGGCAGAGACGGCAGGCGCCGATCTGGTTGATGTCTTTCAGGTAGCAGAGCGTCGGGATGTCGATATTCGCATACCGGCAGGCTTCAAGAACGGTGATGCCGGCAGGAACGGAATAAATCTCACCGTTAATTTTAACATTGATCATATCCATCAGTATCATCCATTCCTTTCTTATTTCTTGGAGATTGCGCCGAACTTACAGGTCTCGATGCAGGCGCCGCACTTGACGCACTTCGACTTGTCGATGACGACGTAAGGCAGCTTCTTGCCTTCCTTGACTTCGTTTGCGGCATTGACGGAGATTGCACCTGCCGGGCAGCCCTTCAGGCACATCTTGCAGCCCTTGCACTTGTCTTCGTCAACAACGTAAGTCAGAAGACCCTTGCAGACGCCGGCCGGGCATCTCTTTTCCACGATGTGAGCGATATACTCGTCGCGGAAGAAGTGCAGCGTGGAGAGGATCGGGTTCGGAGCCGTCTGACCGAGTGCGCAGAGAGAAGCGGACTTGATGTAGTTGGCCAGTTCTTCGAGCTTATCAAGGTCTTCGAGTTCGCCGTTGCCGGACGTGATCTTTTCGAGGATCTCGTGCAGACTGGCCGTACCGATACGGCAGGGTGAGCACTTACCGCAGGATCCGTCGACGGTGAATTCGAGGAAGAATTTGGCGATATCGACCATACAGGTGTCTTCGTCCAAGACGATCAGACCGCCGGAGCCCATCATGCAGCCGATCTTCGTAAGGTTATCGTAGTCGATCGGGGTGTCAGCGAGCGATTCCGGGATGCATCCGCCGGAAGGACCGCCGGTCTGGGCAGCCTTGAACTTCTTGCCGTTCGGAACGCCGCCGCCGATTTCTTCGACGATCTCACGCAGCGTCGTGCCCATCGGGATCTCCACGAGGCCGGTGTTCTTGATCTTGCCGCCGAGCGCGAATACCTTCGTGCCCTTGGAGCCTTCGGTACCCATGGAAGCGAACCAGTCAGCGCCCTTCAGGATGATCTGCGCGATGTTCGCAAAGGTTTCAACGTTGTTGACGATAGTCGGCTGTCCCCACAGACCCTTGACGGCCGGGAACGGCGGACGCGGACGGGGTTCACCGCGGTTGCCTTCGACGGAGGTCAGAAGAGCGGTTTCTTCGCCGCAGACGAATGCGCCGGCGCCGAGACGGATGTGAATATCAAAGTTGAAGTCGGTTCCGAAAATGTTCTTGCCGAGCAGGCCGTATTCGTGCGCCTGTTCGATCGCGATGTTCAGTCTCTTGACTGCGATCGGGTATTCGGCACCTACGTAAGTCCAGCCTTCGTCAGCGCCGATCGCATATCCCGCGATCGCCATTGCTTCGAGCACGGCGTGGGGATCGCCCTCGAGGACGCTGCGGTCCATGAACGCGCCCGGGTCGCCTTCGTCGGCGTTGCAGATGACGTACTTGATATCGTTGACGCTGTCCGCAGCGAACTGCCACTTCATGCCCGTCGGGAAACCGGCGCCGCCGCGGCCACGGAGGCCGGACTTCTTCATCAGGTCGATGACTTCCTGCGGCTTCATCTCGGTCAGGCACTTGCCGAGTGCAACATAGCCGTCACGGACGATGTATTCGTCGATGAGCTCGGGGTTGATCACACCGCAGTTGCGCAGTGCGATGCGCTTCTGGG
>JAZUKT010000220.1:0-1699 GCA_045643445.1 Eubacteriales bacterium | reverse complement strand
TACGCACAGTCTCTGCTCGCTGGAATACGAAGATCACCGTCCGCTTTATAACTGGGTCATCGAGCACTGTGACGTACCGTCCACGCCGCGCCAGATCGAGTTCGCCCGCCTGAATATCACGAATACCGTTCTCTCGAAGCGCAATCTTCGCTGGCTCGTGGAAAACGGCGTGGTGGACGGCTGGGACGATCCGAGAATGCCGACGCTCTGCGGTCTCAGACGCCGCGGCTATACGCCCGAATCCATCCTTGACTTCATCGAGCGCATCGGCGTATCGAAGGCGAACAGTATGGTCAATATCGGCCTGCTCGAGCATTGCGTCCGCGAAGAGCTGAATCAGAAGGCCGCGCGCCGCATCGCCGTTCTGCATCCGATCAAGGTCGTCGTCGATAACTATCCGGACGATAAGACCGAATATTTCGACGTCCCGAATAATCCTAACGTCCCGGACGCCGGCACCCGTAAGGTTCCGTTCACGAAGGAACTTTATATCGACGCCGACGACTTTGCCGAAGTACCGCCGCCGAAGTTCTTCCGTCTGAAGCCGGATGGGGAAGTCCGCCTCATGAGCGCGTATATCATCAAGTGCGGCGAGATCGTCAAAAATCCCGACGGCACGATCCGCGAGATCCATTGCACGGCCGACCTTGAAACCGGCACGGGCACACCGACCGACCGCAAGATCAAGGGCACCATTCACTGGCTGTCCGCACCGCTGTCGAAGGACGCCGACGTGATCCTCTACGACCGTCTCTTCACGGAAGAAAACATGAACGATCTGCCGGAGGGCAAGACGTACGTCGATTATCTCAATCCCGAATCTGCCGTCAAGGTGGAAGGCGCGAAGATCGAAGCCTCGCTGGAAGACGCGAAACCCGGCGAGAAGTTCCAGTTCGTCCGTATCGGCTACTTCTGCAAGGATACGAAGAACGAGAATACCTTCAACCGCGTCGTCTCCCTCAAGGACAGCTATAAACCCGAAGCATAAGCGAATAAAAAAGAGCCGTGTACCTGATACGCGGTTCTTTTTCTGTCCTGATGCAAAAGAAAAACCCACAGACCGAAATCTGTGGGTGCTGCTCCATCGGAGATTCGAACTCCGGACACCTTGATTAAAAGTCAAGTGCTCTACCTACTGAGCTAATGGGGCATAGCCGCCGGAATTCCGACAGCCTTCATAGTATATCACAATGAGCCCTTTTTGTCAAGCCTTTTCCTGACATTTCCGCGGGGATTTTTTTCGTCCGAAACGGTTACGGACGCACGGCAAAGAGCGAGAGATCCCACATCGGAATGCACGGTGCGCGCCGGAGGAAAAACCGATGATCGGGCAGCCATTCACGCAGGAGCAGCGGAAGCGAGAAGAGGTCGTCCGTCCGATGATAGAGCGAAACGGCGAGATTCGGCCGATCCCGGCAGATCACGGCCTTTGCACCGTTCAGCGCCCGTTCTTCCGCGCCTTCCACGTCGAGCTTGATGAAGTCGATGGCGGTATCACCGGCGATCGAATCGACCGTCACCGTCGGTACCGTCTGTGCGTTAGAGCGGCGATTGTGCCCGTCGAGCGCGGCGCCGCGGCTTCCGGATGACGAATAGGGCATCTCGCCGTCAGCGTCCCACAGCGCACCGTGGATCGGCTGTACGACCGCATCCGTTTCGGCGGCCGCATAAGCCTCCAACTTCAAATACGTTTTCGGAT
>JAZUKT010000219.1:0-5457 GCA_045643445.1 Eubacteriales bacterium | reverse complement strand
TCCACCGTCGTCAAGCTGAACGAGGACGGATGCGTCATTCTGCGCCCGGGTGCGATCACGGCTGAAATGCTCGCCGAAGTTGTCGGAAACGTCAGCGTGTCGCCCGCGGTCGTCGAACCGTCGCTGGCTGATCATATCAATCCCGAATCCCCCGGCATGAAGTATAAGCATTACGCCCCGAACGCGGAAGTCATTCTCGTGGACGCACCGTTCGACGGTTTCGTCCGTTACGTAAAGAAAAATGCCCGCGGCCGATACGGTCTCATGATCGCCGACGAGGAAGCCGATGCCTTTGACGACGGCGTTCTTCTCCTGACAGGAGCAAAGGGTGATGCGCGCGAGGCGTCAAGACGGCTGTTCTCGCTGCTGCGTCAGGCAGATGAAGAAAAACTCGAACACGTCTATGCCCAGCTTCCTCCGAAATCCGGCGCATATCTCGCCTTTTATAACCGTATTATCCGTGCGGCGGGCTGCCGGATCACCAAACCCGAATAAAAGATAATCCCCGGTTCAGCCGGACCCACAATACGATCAAGCACGAACAGAGGATACTATGGCAACGAAGAAAAAGAACATTCAGGTCGCACTCCCGGAAGCCGAAATCCGGGAACAGCCGATCACCGAAACGATCGAAAAGAACTATATGCCGTACACGATGAGCGTCATCCGTGCGCGTGCGATCCCGGAGATTGACGGCTTCAAACCGTCGCACCGGAAACTGCTCTTTACGATGTACCGCATGGGGCTTCTCTCGGGACCGCGGACGAAGAGCTCGAACGTCGTCGGCGCGACCATGCACTATAATCCGCACGGCGATATGGCGATCTACGAAACGCTTGTCAGACTGACCCGCGGAAACGAGGCGCTCCTGCATCCGTTCATTGATTCCAAGGGATCGTTCGGTAAGCAGTACAGCCGCGATATGGCCTACGCCGCGCCGCGTTATACGGAAGTCAAGCTCGATTCCTTCTGCACGGAACTCTTCGGCGGGATCGACAAGGACGCCGTCGATATGGTGCCGAACTACGATAATACGACGACGGAGCCGACACTTTTGCCGACGTCCTTCCCGAATATTCTCGTGTCTCCCAATATGGGTATTGCGGTCGGCCTTTCCTCCCAGATCTGCTCCTTCAACCTCGGGGAGATCTGCGACGGAACGACGGCCCTGCTCAAGAATCCGAAAACCACGACGGAGCGCCTGCTCGATATCATCAAAGCGCCCGATTTTTCCGGCGGCGCCAATCTGATCTACGACCGGGAACAGCTGAAGCAGATCTACGAGACCGGCTCTGGCAGTTTCCGCATGAGAGCGCGCTACCATTACGATAAAGCGAACAGCATGATCGAGATCACGGAGATCCCGTATTCCACCTCGATCGAGATTATTATCAAGCGGATCACGGATCTGCTGAAGGAAGGAAAATTCAAGGAGATCACCGATATCCGCGATGAGATCGACCTCTCCGGCTTCAAACTCACGATCGACGTGCGCCGCGGAACGGATCCCGATCTGCTGATGGCGAAACTCTATCGCTCCACGACGCTCGAAGACAGTTTCGCCTGCAATTTCACCGTGCTGATCAACGGCGTGCCGAAGCAGCTCGGCGTCCGCGATATTCTCAATGAATGGATCACGTTCCGCGTGGGCTGTGTCCGTCGGGAACTGACCTACGATCTCGGGAAGAAGAAGGATAAACTGCATCTACTGCGCGGCCTCGGCAAGATTCTGCTTGATATAGACAAGGCCATCCGCATCATCCGCTCGACCGAAAGCGAATCGGAAGTCGTACCGCGCCTGATGAGCGGCTTCTCCATCGACGAGATTCAGGCGGATTATATCGCCGAAATCAAACTGCGCCATCTGAACCGGGAATACATCCTCGAACGCATCAAGGAGATCGAGGGTCTGCAGAAAGAGATCGCGGAACTGGAAGCGACGATTGCGGACGACCTCAAGATCAAGGAAGTCATTGCAAAGCAGCTCGCCGCCGTCAAGAAGAAGTACGGCAAGCCGCGTAAGACGATGCTGATCACAACGGAAGGCGAAGACGAACTGCCGGACGACGACAAGACGGCGGAAAGCTACGCGGTCTACGTTGTGCTCACGAAAGAGGGCTATTTCAAGAAGATCACGCGCCAGTCGCTCATGCGTGCCGACGAGCAGAAACTCAAGGACGGCGACGAGATCGTCAGTGCCGAGGACTGCGATAACACGGACGAGCTCCTCTTCTTCACCGACCGTCAGCAGGTCTATAAAGCCAAAGTCGACGATTTCGAATCCGTCAAGGCGTCCTCGCTCGGCGACTTTATCGCGGCTAAACTCGGCTTTGACGAGGACGAGCACCCGATCATGATGAAGGCGATCGGCGAATATAAGGACACGGACAGCTTCATCTTCCTCTTTGAAAACGGTAAGGGCATCAAGGTACCGGTGACTGCTTACGAGACAAAAACGAATCGCCGCAAACTGACGGCAGCCTACTCCGCGGCATCACCGATCGTCGGCGTTGTCTTCGAGCACGATCCCGTCGATATCTTCCTCGAAAACAGCGTGGATAAAGGCATCCTCATTTCCTCCGCGCTCGTTCCGTCGAAGGCGACCCGCTCGGCGAACGGCGTTACGCTCTTCACGATCAAGAAGGGCGTCCGCATCACGTCCGTCAAGACCGGCGACAAGATCCCGATGGAATTTGCCGCACGGTGCCGGAAAAATAAGGTTCCTGCGACAGGAATTACCGTTGCGCGCGGCCAGCAGCTGACAATGGATGAATAATCCGGAAAGCGCACGCCGCGAAATCAAACTTTTTCCGTCAGCGCGAGCGATTTCTCTTGCAATTTCCCGCGGATTTTGATATAATATCCGTAAATTCTGAGGAAAGGCACGATTTCTCATGAAACATCAGAAAAGCATCAAAATACTTGCCGTTATTCTGGCGGTCGCAGCCGGACTGGTGATTGCCGTCTCCGCTGCCTATGACAGCTCGGAAGACCCGCTTGTTTCGCTCAGTTATCTGCGCAACATTTTCAAGCAGGAAATGCTTGACTCCCTGAAGAACGAGATCGACGCAATCGTTGATGAACGGGTTCAGGCGATCACGGACGGAACGGAAAGTGAGCCGGATGACGCTGAAGATCCGTACGAGTATGAAGAACCGGCTGAAACCGCATCGACCGGATTTGAAGTGCTTGAGCTTCACGCCGGGCAGCAGCTGTACGCGCTTGACGCCTGTGAGATCATGCTTCGTTCCGGCAGTGCCGTGTGCATCGCGCCGGATCCCACGCAGGGCATCGCAGACTATACGACGGCTGTGGAGATCTACAATGCCGAGTCGCTCACGAAGAACCATATGTGCCTGATCCCTCGCGGTGACGGACGCGGTCTGCTCGTGCTGTCTGAGGTATCCTATATCATGGTGAGAGGAGAATACAACGTTGTCGGCGAATAATCATACATACAATAAAAAATCAAACCGTGAAGACAGAAAGAAAGTCTTTGTGCGGATATTCTGTCTGATTCTTGCCGTCCTGATGGTGCTCGGCGTGGCGTATTATACCATCGTTATGTTGGCGTCGTCCGCCTCTGCGGCCTCTGTCTCCGAAGAAGAAATTGAAGTAATTGACACATCCTCGCTCAAAAACAGCGGGGATGTTCTCGTTGCGGTCGGTTTGATGTATGACGATAATCTGACGACCGGGTTTGAGATCTCGACTGAAGAAGGCTATTATCTCGGCATTCAGGAACTGGACGGCGACCGTGAGTTCACGGAACTGTGGGAAACGGACGAAACGATCCTTTCCTGCACCTCTGACGCGAATCTCTCGAAAACCGGCATGACGTTTCTGATCACGACGAGTGAGAAGAAAACCGCAGTCGGCGGCTACCACGTCGAAGTGGACTGCTCCGATCTCACGAGAAAGGAACTCCAAAAACTCATCCGTTCAACGGAAGACGAGGTGGAGGAACTCGGCCTTGACCTGATCCCGACGTGGTACCGCGGCTCCTATCGCCTGCGTGTCGGCGCATTTCCGTCGGAGGAAGCAGCCGAATACTATCTTGAAGACGTGGAGGACGTTTACACGAGCTATGATGTTTCCGTCGTCCACCCGACCGATACGGCGGTCTCGCTCCTGAATCCCTATACCAATCAGATCGTCTTTGAGTACGATGACCGCGGCAGGACCGAACTCGGTATCGCCGCTATGGAAAACGACGACGGCAATACCTATATCCGTACACCTGCCGGGAACGATTACGACGGCGTGTTCTGTTTCAAACGGTACGATAACGGCGAGACGGACGGTGTGTCGCTTATCAATATTCTGCCGCTTGAGGCCTATATCGCGGGCGTTCTGCCATACGAGACCTCCAATTCATGGCCGCTCGAAACGCTCAAGGCCTTTGCCGTTACGGTTCGTTCCTTTACGCTGACGCATCTCGGTTATCACGAGCATTTTGATTTTGACCTCTGCAATACGACGGACTGCCAGGTATATAAAGGCGCAGGCCGCATCAATGACCGTGTGCTGAAAGCCGTGCTCGGTACGGCAGGACAGGTCATGACCTACGACGGGGAGATCGTCAATGCCTACTATTCCTCGAGTATGGGCGGCGTGACCGTCAGCGCGCAGGATGCATGGGGCGGATCGACGGATATCCCGTATCTGCAGGCCGTTGAAACGCCGTGGGAAGATTACATGAACCACTCAAACGGTTTCTGGATCAACGAGGTCTCGCCGGAAGCCTTGTGCAGCCGACTGAATCAGGCGGGCTTTACGACGCTGAAGAAAGCCATCAAGGACGTTGAGATCGTCGAGCTTGCGAAGAATTCCACCTACGTCAAAGTTCTGCGCGTCACCGATACCTACGGTCACAGCGTTGATATCACCAATACCGATAAAGTGCGTACCTCGCTTTCTCCGTACGTCAACAGTGCCAACTTCAAGGTCGGTCTCGGTCAGGTCGAGTATACCGAAGACGTTGTCATTCAGCACTCGGAGCACGATACACAGCCCAGGAACGTTGATTTCGGCGATTACGATAAGGCATACGGCTATATCGACGTGGACGATATTTATGTGGCGACGTACGAGGAATCCGGCGAGCGCTTCTCCGGCCGCGATCTCACGATCTGCACGGAGGAAGGAGAACTCGACTACGGTAAGATCGACGTGTTCGTCATCACCGCCGATAACGCCGCCGCATACCTCGGAGATGAATACGTTTCCGCTTATACCGCCGATCCCGATGAACTCGATTATAATACGCAGTATAATACCGAAGTCATCGACGATAAATCCACGGACGACGTGCTCTATAAGATCGCCTATGCCGAGGACGAGGATAACTTCATCTTCGTCGGGAAAGGCTGGGGACACGGCGTCGGCATGAGCCAGTATGGCGCGCGTGATTTGGCAGAACTCGGTTACGATTCCGATTATATCCTGCGGGCATAC
>JAZUKT010000218.1:0-3556 GCA_045643445.1 Eubacteriales bacterium | reverse complement strand
CGGCCTTTTTGAAGCTGAACTTCTTGAAGAGCACCGAGTTGACACCGAGTTTGATCATAATATAGACCTTTCCTTTCTTCGGCATTTTGCCGGTTCTTTGAATTTGACGCCGACCACGGCGGCAAAAGGCAAATATGCGGTCTGAAAACAGCTGCCATGCGATTTAGGCTTGTTTTCAAACCCATATAAAATTATTTTTCGTCAGTTGATGCGGCCGAGCATGGTCTGGAACGCTTCGTCGTAGGCGTCCTCGGCGCGCTTTTTGTAGGTGAGGCAGTTGTCTTTGTTGCAGTATTCGAGAATGAAGGGCGCCTTGTCCGTGTAGCGGATGTAGCAGTCCATGAATTTGACCCAGTCGATATCGCCGTCGCCGATATTTACGCCCATTTTTGCGTTGATCTTGCGATCCTTGCCGTGGAAGTAGGCGACGTCGTGCTTGAGGTAATAAAACATTCCCTCTTCGTCGGAGTTGGCGATGAAGTTGGCGGGA
This sequence comes from Eubacteriales bacterium, assembly GCA_045643445.1. Lineage (GTDB taxonomy): Bacteria > Bacillota > Clostridia > Oscillospirales > CAG-272 > UMGS1696. The sequence goes on along the minus strand of JAZUKT010000218.1, from coordinate 3,066 downwards.
TCGAGCAGCGCACCGAGACGGACGTGGGATTCGGCTTCGAGTTCTTCGATGAGCGTCTTGAGGCGGCGCGGCGACGGGATGAGGTCGAGGACGCACGCTTCGAGGGCGATATGCACGCCGGCAGCTTCCGCTTCGAGGCAGACCGAGCGCAGCATTTCCTTGAGGATCTCGTAATCGGATTCAAATGCATCCGCGTCGAGTCCGCGCGCACCGGGCGTGAAGCCGCATTCGGTGGAGATCGTCGGGATGCCCGCTTCCGCCGCGAATTCGATATAGCGTCTTGTGTAGTCGAGCACGGACTGACGGACGGCGGGATCGCGGTTTCTCATGTCGGTGAAAAGGCCGAGTGCGGTCACGTCCACGCCGCGGGAAGTGAATTCCTCCGCCGCCTTGCGCACGACGGCCGGGGTGATGCCGTCGAGGGAGCCGATGCCGTTATAGGCCCAGCCGCCGAGGTCGGAGTGCCAGAAACAGAGCTCCGTGCACCGGAATCCGCCGGCGGAAATGCGGCGCGCGGCGTCGGAGACGGAGAGGTCTTTGAAAGCGCGTGTCGTAATGCCGATATTGAGCATAATATTCTCCTATAACATATAGAGACGGTACTGATTTTATTATAAACGTCACGACGGGTTTCGTCAAGAGGATTTTCCCGATTCCTCCGATAACAAGTGCGGAAAACGACAAAAGAGAGGGCGGATTCTGTCAGGATTATATAATGTAGCGAAAATGGTGCGTTTTTTGCGTGTCTCCCGCGGGATTCGTCCACTCGGCCGGAGCGCGGATTCCGTCAAAACCGAGCGCTCACAGTCAAATCCGTCCGCTTCTGCCGTTCTTTTCCGCGGGTCCGGAGGCCGGATCGGCGAAAAAACGCAAAAATTCCGTGAAGTTTCACGCATAATTCACAAACTGGGACTGTACCTCGGGGAAAATTTGTGATATAATAAATTGAATAGGACTATGCACCGGCCGGTTTTTCGCAGGAACGCACTGACGAATCCCGGTTTCCGAGAAGATCCCGGCTTCCCCAACAAAAGCAAAAAAATTGTTTCGTGAAAGGAACGTATGAATATGACAATCGCTGAACTCAAATCAAAGATCGAGACCGGCGGCATTGACGAGACGCTGACCGACGCGCTTTCCGTCAGCCCGGAGACGCTGCCCGCGCAGAGAGAACGCTATCTCACGGCGGCGGACGAATTCCTCGCCCTCTACGGAGACGGCGACGTATCGCTGTACTCCGTCGGCGGCCGGAGCGAGATCTGCGGCAACCATACCGACCACAACCACGGCTGCGTCGTCGCGGCGTCCGTGAACCTCGATATTCTCGCCATCGCCAAAAAGACGGAAGGCGGCGTGATCCGCATCAAGTCCGAGGGATTCCCGGAAGACGTCGTGCCTGCCGCATGGGCGGAAAAGCCGGATGACGGCCGTCTCTACACCTCCGCGTCGATCATCGCGGGCATGGAGAACGCCTTCATCAAAGCCGGATACAAGGTCGGCGGATTTGAAGCATACACCACCTCGAACGTTCTGAAAGGCTCAGGTCTCTCGTCCTCCGCGGCGTTTGAGGTCATGGTCGGCAATATTCTGAGCCACCTCTACAACGACGGCAAAGTGGACGCCGTGGAGATCGCCAAAATGGCGCAGTACGCGGAGAACAACTTCTTCGGCAAGCCGTGCGGCCTGATGGATCAGACGGCGTGCGCGGTCGGCGGCTTCATCTCGATCGACTTCGGGGATCCGACGGCGCCGATCATTGAAAAAATGGCGTTCGATCTGACGGCGGCCGGCTATCGGCTCTGCATCGTCAACACGGGCGGCAACCATGCCGATCTGACGCCGGATTACGCGGCAGTCCCGGCGGAAATGCGCGCCATGGCGAAGAAGCTCGGCGTGTCCTATCTCCGCGAGACGAGCAAGGCGGCGCTTGACGAACTGATGGCGCGCGACGGAGCTGCAATCCGGGCGGAACTCGGCGACCGTGCCGTCATGCGCGCATACCATTTCTTCGCGGAAAACGATCGCGTGGCCGAGCAGGCGGACGCGCTTCGCCGGGGAGACGCCGATGCGTTCCTGCGCGGAGTCAAAGCGTCCGGCGACTCGAGCTTCAAATTCCTGCAGAACGTCTATACGTCGCGCAATATCGAGGAGCAGGGCGTGTCGCTCGCGCTCTGCCTGACGGAGGATTTCCTCCGCGGAAAAGGCGGCGCTTGCCGGGTACACGGCGGCGGATTTGCCGGAACGATCCAGGCGTTCATCCCGACCGAGCTGACGGACGAATACGCCGCGAAGATGAACGGGATGTTCGGCGAGGGGTCCTGCTACATTCTCTCGGTGCGCAAGAACGGCGCCTGCCGCATCGCGTAACGCATGAAAAAACAGAAGAAAACCACGTCGGGCGGGGCGGCGGACAAGGGCAGACGGGCGCTCGGGAAGATCGGGCTTCTCGTCGGAAACTTCTTCGTGCTGTTTCTCCTGTTCCGCCTGCTGATCGCGCTCGGCGAACGGACGCAGCAGATCTGGATCTACTACGTCACCGTATCGGTTTACGCGGCGCTCGGAGCGGGATGTTTCATTGCCTATTTCATCCTCAACGGGATGACGGTCTCGAATCGGGATCGGACGGCGGAGGAGCTGCCGGAGCGCTGGTCAGACGAAAAAAAGGAAGCATTCCTTGCCTCTCAACCGGCGCGGCGAGCCAAAGCGAAAAAACTGCTCTATATCCTTCTGCCGCTCGTCGTCATCTTCTTTATCAGTTATTTTGAACTCACATTCTTTTCATAAGGGAATTCTATGTTAAAACTACGCCTTGTCGCCATGGGAAAACTGACGGAGCCGTTCTTCCGGGACGCGGCCGCCTCGTATCTGAAGCGGATGTCGCGTTTCTGGTCGGTGACGGTCGCGGAGCCGAAGGTCGAGACGCTGCCGTCGGAGCCATCGGCCGGAGAGATCGCACGCGCCCTTGAGCGGGAGGCCGGTCGGATCCGGGAGGAAATTCCGCCGCGGGCAGCCGTCGTCGCGCTCTGCGTGGAAGGAAGGCCGATGTCCTCGGAGGCGCTGGCGGCG
>JAZUKT010000217.1:0-4401 GCA_045643445.1 Eubacteriales bacterium | reverse complement strand
GGATGCGGCCGCCCGATGCGAGGATCGCCTCCGCGAACTGGACCGGCTTTACTCCGTACACGACGAAGAAAGTCCGCTTTATCATCTCAATCACAGCGCCGATCCGCTCACGAACGCGGACAGCCGGCTCGTTTCCCTGCTTCACACGGCGGATGCGTTGTCCCGCTATACGGACGGCGCGTTTGACGACACGCTCGGCGCGCTCTCCACGCTCTGGAACATTCCGGGCGGCGGTCCCGTTCCCTCCGGCGACGCGATCCGCGAAACGCTCGCACATACTGGCGCCGCCTGCTTCACCGTCATCGATGACGGCGTCGTGCGGAACGATCCCTGCGCGATGCTCGACCTCGGCGGAATCGCCAAAGGAGCGGCGACGGAAGAACTCGTCAGCCTGCTCCGGGACTGCGGGATCGGACACGGTCTCGTCTCCGTCGGCGGCAACATCGGCGTGTTCGGCGAAAAGGAAACCGGGGATCCCTTCAAGATCGGCATCCGTGATCCCGACGACCCGGACGGCGTGATCGGCTACCTTTATCTGACGAGCGGCTTCGTCTCCGTCTCCGGCGATTACGAACGCTACTTTGAGCAAGACGGCGTCCGCTATCACCACATCCTCGACAGCCGGACGGGTTATCCCGCCGATTCGGGGCTCCGCAGCGCCGCGGTCTACTCCGAAAACGGAGCGGAAGCCGACGCGCTCTCGACGGCGCTCTTCGTGCTCGGATACGACGGTGCGATGGAACGCTACACCGACGGCGGCTATCCCTTCGAGGCCGTCTTTATCCTCGACAATCATCACGTGCGCGTAACGCCGGGCCTCGCCGACTTGTTCGAGCTGACTGCCGACGGCTACGTGCTCGATCCCATATCCGATACGGAATCATAAGGAAACGCCATGCAAGACAATTACCTTGAACCAACCGTCATGGATCCGGCCGCGGAGCAGTCTCTCGCCGTCGTCCGCTCCATCCGCGCCCGTCTCGCCGAAAGCGGAAAGACGCCGCGCTATTTCATCCAGACCTTCGGCTGTCAGCAGAATGAAGCGGACAGCGAACGGCTCAGCGGCCTCTGCACCGCCATGGGCTACGAAAAAACCGCCGTGCCGGAGGAAGCCGATCTCATTCTCGTCAACACCTGCGCCGTCCGCGAGCACGCCGAGAAAAAGGCGCTCTCGATCATCGGCCAGTACAAGCATATCAAGGAAGCGAATCCCGGACTGATCCTCGGCGTCGGCGGCTGCATGGTCACGCAGGAAGCCCGCGCCAATCAGCTCAAGAACAGCTATCCGTACGTGTCGTTCACCTTTGACACGGGCGCAATCGCCGAGGTTCCCGCACTCGTGGCGGCAGCGCTCGACGGCGGCAAACGCAGTTTCGTTCTGTCGAATGAATGGAAGATCAGCGAAGGGATCCCGATCCGCCGCGAATCCGGCCATATGGCGTGGCTCTCGATCATGTACGGCTGCAACAATTTCTGCTCGTACTGCATCGTGCCCTACGTCCGCGGCCGGGAACGGAGCCGTTCGGCAGACGCTATCCTCGACGAGGCGAAAGCCCTCATCGCAGACGGCGCGCGCGACATCACGCTGCTCGGCCAGAACGTCAATTCCTACCGCGGCGAAAACGGCGAGGACATTGCGGAATTGATGCACCGGATCTGCGCCCTCGACGGCGATTTCCGCCTCCGCTTCATGACGAGCCACCCGAAGGACGCCTCCGTCCGGCTGATGGAAGCAATGGCGACGGAAGAAAAGATCGTCAGGCATTTTCACCTGCCCGTGCAGTCCGGCTCCGACCGCATCCTGCACGAGATGAACCGCAAATACACGCGAGACGCCTATCTCGAAAAGATCGCGCAGCTGAAAGAGCTCGTTCCGGACGTCTCGATCACGTCGGATTTGATCGTCGGCTTCCCCGGCGAAACGGAAGAGGATTTTGCGGCGACGCTCGACATGATGGAAGCCGTCCGCTACGACATGGTCTATTCCTTCATCTATTCGCCCCGCGCCGGAACGCCTGCCGCCCGCATGGAGAATCAGGTTCCGCACGAAGTTTCGACCGAACGCATGACGCGCCTGCTCGCCGTCGGAGACCGCATCTCGAAGGAGCGGAACGAGCGCTTCATGGGACAGACGCTCCGCGTGATGGCGGAAGACGTCAGCAAACTCAATCCGCATATGCTCACCGGGCGCGGCGATCCCGTCCGTCCGATCCATTTTGAAGCTGATCCCTCGCTGATCGGCTCCTTCGTCAACGTGCGCGTCACCGGCAACGAGACGTTCTGTCTCACCGGCGAACTCGTCCGCTGACTTATCACCACACAAACCGAAAGGAAACAATCGTCATGGAAGAAACCCTTACCCCCGAAATGAAATCCCTCATCGCCGCGCTCGGTCAGCTCGTCAAGGCCGATCCGCGCTGTGCCGCCATTCAGTCCGCGCTCGCCGATTACGAACAGTCGGAAGAACTGAACGGCCTCATCACCGAATACAACATCCAGCAGAACGTCCTCGCCGACGCCTTCGGCAAGACCGACGCGGCGGATGAAGAATTCCGCAAATCCGTGCAGGGGCGGATCGACACGCTCTACACAGAGATCGTCAGCCATCCCGCCTACGAAGCCTATCTCGAGGCGAAAGAAGCCTTCGACGGGCTGACGAACGAGATCTTCAGCGAACTGCAGTACGTCATCACCGGGCAGCGGCCGTGCTCCCACGACTGCTCCACCTGCCACAGCGACTGCCACAACAAATAAACGGGACTTTTGCCATTCTCAATCATAGTGAGGTGATCCGGTCATGACACCGATGATGCAGCAATACTTCGAAGTCAAGAATCAATACAAGGATTTCATCCTTTTCTACCGGCTCGGCGACTTCTACGAAATGTTCTTCGAGGACGCACAGATCGCCGCCTCGGAACTTGATCTGACGCTGACCGGCCGGGACTGCGGCGAGGACGAGCGCGCTCCCATGTGCGGCGTACCGTATCACTCCTGCGAGTCCTACATCGGCAAGCTGATCGAAAAAGGCTACAAGGTCGCCATCTGCGAACAAATGGAAGACCCGAAGCTCGCAAAAGGTCTCGTCAAGCGGGATATCGTCCGCATCATCACGCCGGGTACGCTCATCGAAACGGATCTTTTGAACGACAAGGCAAACAATTACCTCGCGGCGCTCTATTTCGACGGCTCCTCCATCGGGCTCTGCTTCGCGGATATCTCGACCGCCTATATGGCCGCCACCTCCTTCCGCGACCGGCTGACCGAGGACGACATCATCAACGAACTCTCGACCTACCGTCCGCGGGAGATTCTCATGAACACGAGCGGCAAGGCGCTGCCGAAGGTCACCGAACATATCAAAGAGCGGCTTGAAGCCTCCCTCAGCGAAGGTGCATCCGCCTATTTCGATCCCGACGACGCCATTACCCGCACGGAAAATCAGTTCGGCGCGGAGTCGGTGAGCGGCTGTCCGCGTTCTGCCCTCATCGCCGTCGGCGCAGCGCTCAAGTACATCGCCGAGACGCAGATGAAGGACATCTCGTACCTCTCCGCCCTGAATATCTATGAATCCTCACAGTTCCTCGAAATGGATCTCGCCACGCGGCGCAATCTTGAACTCACCGAGACGATGCTCACGAAGGAAAAGCGCGGTTCCCTGCTCTGGGTGCTCGATAAAACGAACACCTCGATGGGCGCGCGTCTGCTCCGGCAGTGGATCGAGCATCCCCTGACGAATCCGTCGCGCATCCTCGCCCGTCAGCAGGCCGTCGCCGAACTCTCCGACAACTTCATGCGCCGGGAAGAACTGCGCGATCTGCTCACGCCCGTGCTCGATCTGGAACGGCTGATCACGAAGGTCAGCTACGGTACCGCCGGCGGACGCGACCTGCGTGCCATCGCGCAGACGATTTCCGTTCTGCCGTCCGTGCGCGCGCTGCTGAAGGAACCCGAATGCGGTGCGCTCGCGGAGATCTATCAGAATCTCGACGAGCTGACCGACGTCTACGACATGATCGACGGCGCTATCGTTGACAATCCGCCGTTCGTCGTGCGCGAGGGCGGCATGATCCGCGACGGGTACAACGCCGACGTGGACGAGCTGCGCTACATCATGCAGAACGGCAAGGAATGGATCCGCTCCGCCGAGGCAGCCGAACGCGAAAAGACCGGCATCAAGGGACTGAAGATCGGCTACAACCACGTCTTCGGCTACTACATCGAAGCGCCGCGCTCTGCCGCCGATCAGGTGCCGGAAAATTACATCCGCAAACAGACGCTCTCCGACAAGGAGCGCTATATTACAGACGAACTGAAAGAGATGGAAGCGACCATCCTCGGCGCGGACGACAAGCTGAAATCGCTCGAATACGAGCTGTTCTCCGCCATCCGCGACGCCGT
>JAZUKT010000216.1:0-3493 GCA_045643445.1 Eubacteriales bacterium | reverse complement strand
ATCCGTGCTGCTGCTGAAGCAAAGGGCGACGCTCTTACTTCCGTTGACGTTGCATCCGCTATCTGGACGCTGACGCTTGAAGACGCTGTTACCGGCAAGATTCAGTTCGACAAGAACGGCGATGCTCTGAAGGACAGCGCATATATCAAGAAGGCCGGCGACGGCAAGTTCGACTTCCAGAAGGTCCAGACGATCGCCAACCCCGCTGAACAGGCTGCCGCTTTCGATTACGGCGATGCTCAGGGCGTAGCGCTCGACAAGGAAAACAAGAAGATCGTGATCGGTATCTACGAGCCTACCTCCGGCGACAACGCTGCAGGCGGCAAGCAGGAAGTTATCGGTATCACCTACGCGAACTCCCTTGACAACAAGGTCACCATCGGCGGTGAAGAATACACCGTTGAAGTATACGTCAGCGACAACGGCTCCAAGGAAGAAAACGCTGTTACGGCTGCTTCCAACATCGTGAGCAAGGGCGCGCTGGTTTCTCTCGGTTCCTACGGCTCCGGCGTTTCCATCGCTGCTGCTGAAACCTTCGAGAGCGCAGGCATTCCGGCTGTCGGCTGCTCCTGCACCAACGCTTCTGTAACGGAAGGTCACAACTACTACTTCCGTACCTGCTTCCTCGATCCGTTCCAGGGTTCCGTCATGGCCCAGTTCGCATGGGAGCTCATCTCCAAGTAAGCTGACAGTCCAGCTTATCTGCTGAATAGGAGTATTACGAAACCGTACGGTGCGTATTTGAATACAAGCCGTACGGTTTCTTGTAAAAGGATTTGCCATGAATATTCTTCCGTATTTCATTCGCGGACTTGCCGCCGGCGGACAGTTCGCCCTCGTTGCCATCGGCTATACGATGGTCTACGGAATTCTGAAACTGATCAACTTTGCCCACGGCGATCTTTTCATGCTGTCGGGCATCATGCTGATCTATCTCTGCTCGTCCTTCCCGACGATGCCGATCTGGGCGGCGATGCTCTGGATGATCGTGCTGATCGTCTTCATCGGCTTCCTGATCGAAAAATGCGCGTATTCGCCGCTTCGTACCGCACCGCGTATGTCGGTCATGATCTCGGCGATCGGCGTTTCGTACTTACTGCAGAACCTCGTCTGTTACATCACGGGCGGCTTGTCGAAGCAGTTCCCGGACATTCCTCTCATCAGCGAAAGCGTGAAGCTGTTCGGCGTCAAGGACAAACTGACCGTCTTCATCTCCCCGATCGTTTCGCTCATTCTGATGGCGATCCTCGTTCTGATCATCAACCATACCAAATTCGGTATGTCGATGCGTGCGGTATCGAAGGATTTTGAGACCTCTCAGATCATGGGCGTCAAAATTAACCGTGTCATTTCCATCACCTTTGCGATCGGCGCTTTCCTGGCGGCGGCAGGTTCTCTCCTGTATTTCGCCAAGAACACCGGCATCAACCATCTGTCCGGCTCGACGCCCGGTATCAAGGCGTTCATCGCGGCCGTTATCGGCGGGATCGGGTCCGTGCCCGGTGCCGTGGTCGGCGCGCTGATCATCGGCGTGGTTGAAAGTCTGGCGAAGGCTTTCGGTCTCGCTGACTTCAGTGATGTTATTTCTTTTGCCATTCTGATCCTGATCCTCGTCGTCAAGCCCACCGGTATTTTCGGTGAAAAGACGACGGAGAAGGTATGAGGAGGTGCCGGCGTGACTTTCATCGAAAAAAACAAACGCACCCTCTGCAATCTCGCCCTCGTGGCGGTACTGCTCCTCATTCTCGTGGCGATCGAGCTGTTCGCCCCGTCCACGTCGATGTGGTTCTCCGTGCTGCGTAAGGTCTTTACGTTTGCACTGGCCGCCGTGTCGATGAACCTTCTGAACGGCTTTACGGGACTCTTCTCGCTCGGCCAGGCGGGCTTCATGCTGCTCGGCGCCTATACGTACGCCATCTTCACGATCCCGTCCGAGCTCCGTCATACGGTGTTCCGCAACTACGGTGACAGCCTCATCAACGTGAAGCTGCCGATCGTCGTGGCGCTGATCCTTGCCGGTCTTGTCGCGGCGTTCTTCGCCTTCCTGATCGGTCTGCCGGTGCTCCGCCTGAAGAGCGACTATCTGGCGATCGCAACGCTCGGTTTTGCCGAAATCGTGCGCGGTCTCGTCCAGCTCCAGTATTTCGGCCCGATCACGAACGGCCCCGACCCGATCAACAACTTCACCGCGCCGAAGAGCATTCTTCCGTACGCGGCGATCATGGGCGTCTGCACGCTCATCATCATTCTTCTGATCAATTCCACCTACGGACGAGCCTTCAAGGCGATCCGTGACGATGAGATCGCGGCGGAAGCGATGGGCATCAACCTCGCGCGCCATAAGCAGATCTCTTTCGTCGTCAGCTCGTTCTTCTGCGGCATCGCGGGCGCCATGCTGGCCATGTGCAACACGAGCGTTTCGTCCGTATCGTTTACCTCTGCGATGACCTATCAGATCCTGCTCGTCGTCGTAATCGGCGGTATCGGATCCGTTTCCGGTTCCATCATTTCCGCCTTCATTTACTACGCGAGCAGCGAATGGTGGCTGAAATTCCTCGACATCGAAGCCTATACCGAAGCCGGGAAGAAGATCCCGCTGCTCGGCCCGGGCTTCCGTATGGTCGTGTTCTCCGTGCTCATCATGATCGTCGTGCTGTTCTTCCGCCGCGGTATCATGGGTACGAAGGAAATTTCGGTTTACGACGGATTCGTCAAACTGAAGAAACTCTTTACGCATAAGCAGAAGGAGGATCAGACATGAGCGAGAAAAAATGCGTCCTCCATGTGGAAAACGTAACGATGCAGTTCGGCGGCGTTGTAGCTGTCAATAATCTTTCGATGGACGTGTACGAAGGCGAGATCGTCGCGCTGATCGGCCCGAACGGCGCCGGTAAGACGACGGCCTTCAACGCGATCACCGGCGTGTACGAACCGACGAACGGCGCCATCTCCTTTATGGATGAAGTCGTCATCTCGAACCGGCCGCAGGGCAGAATGAAGAAGCTCTACGCAGGCGAGAACCGGGGCATGTACACCGCCATTATTACGAAAACGCCCGATCAGCTGACGAAACTCGGCATGGCGCGTACCTTCCAGAACATCCGTCTGTTCAAGTCGATGACGGTGTTCGAGAACGTGCTGACCGCCATGCATCTGAGAAAAACGTCGAATCTCTTCACGGCGACGTTCCACCTCAATTACAGGGAAGAGGCCGAAATGCGCGAAAAAACGCAGCGGCTGCTTGAACTCGTGGAACTGGACGACGTGAAGGACGAACTGGCAACGAGCCTGCCGTACGGCAAACAGCGCAAACTGGAGATCGCCCGCGCGCTGGCAACGGAGCCGAAACTCCTGCTGCTCGACGAGCCTGCCGCCGGTATGAACCCGCAGGAGACGGCCGAGCTGACGGCCTTCGTGCGTAAGATCCGCGACCAGTTCAAGCTGACCGTTCTCCTGATCGAGCATCACATGAATCTGGTCATGGACATTTCCG
>JAZUKT010000215.1:0-2511 GCA_045643445.1 Eubacteriales bacterium | reverse complement strand
ATTCCGCTTTTCGACTTCGTCCTCGTGCGTCGCGTTATAATCGACGTTGAGATTGTGCGTCTTCAGCTTGATCGCCTTCAGCGTCTTGTCTCCCGGACAGAACAGGATCCCCGCCGCGATTTTTTCTTCTTCGGTCATGATATTCCTCCGCGCATCGTATTTTTCGCCCATATTATACCACATCCGCGCAGGGGATTCAAGCGAAAAAAACGGAAAGCCTGCCGGTTTTCGGCTCAATTCCGCGCATATTTCTCTTGTATTCCTGCGGTGCCCGTGCTATAATGTCAAAAAAGGAAAGAGGTGCTCCCTGATGGCTAACTATATTGATTACGCGCCCGGTCCCGAGACCTGGGAAGATCACCGCGCGTTCCACTGCGCACCGACCATCGCACGAACGGCAGGCGGCAGACTGTTCGCGGGGCTGATGACGGGCGGCGTCACCGAAAGCATTGACAACGTCAACATCGTCATGATGTCGGACGACAACGGCGACACCTGGACACATCCGATCCTCGCCGTATACACGGACTTTGAAAAGAAGGTTTATCATTCCAACATTCAGCTGTGGATTGATCCGTACAACCGCCTTTGGGTATGCTGGGCCAAGGCTCCCTACGACGAAAACGAGGGTTACACGGAAGGCTCGATCCGCGGAAAGATGATCCAGTTCGATTTCAAACACATCTCCGGCACCGCCGCCCTCATCTGCAACGATCCCGACGCCGACACGCTCGTCTGGGAAGGACCGCGCGACGTTTGTGACGGTATGCTCCGCAGTCAGCCGATCGTCACCAAAAGCGGCAAGTGGATCTTCCCGGCCTACGACCTGATCAACGAGAGAGACAACTACTATCTGCGCTTCTCGGACGACGAAGGAAAGACGTTCTACAACGTCAAGGCATCCTCGAAACGCGGCTCATACTGCTGGGACGAGACGATGATCTACGAAAGCCTCGACGGCAAAATGCTCCGTTATCTCGTCCGTACCTACGCTAACGCAGCGCGCGCTTCGGAATCCTACGACGGCGGCAAAACGTGGACGGAAACGCACAACTATATGCCGCATCCGTCGTCCCGCGTGTATATCGGCCGCCTGCCTTCCGGGCTCCTCGCCATGGTACGCAACATCGACGGCGATTACCGCGCCCGTATCGGCATGAAGGTCTGCCTCTCCGACGACGAAGGCGAAACGTGGAAATGGGAACTCACGCTCGATACGAGAACCGACGTTTCCTATCCCGATCTCTGCGCCGGCGATGGTTACATCTACATCGTCTACGACCGGGAGCGTGACAACTCGATCCGGCTCAACACCGAAACGTGGACGTCCGACGCCGCGAAGGAAATCCTGCTCGCCAAGCTGACCGAAGAGGACATCAAGAGCGGCAAACTTGCCGAAGGCTCCTACATCCAGCGCGTGATCACCAAGGCCGGCATCAACTACGTCGAAAAATAAGCCGGCTGACATTTATACAGAATAAAAACGCCCGACTCTGCCGAACTTCGGTAAAGACGGGCGTTTTTGCTGCGGCAGGTTCGTTTGCCGAACGAGAAAAAGACACCTCCGAAGAAGTGCTTTTTCTATTCAGTAAAGGGATGCCGAAGTATGCGAACGTATCTCTCACGAGTTGATCATGTTCCAGATTTTTTCAAAGTCAGGTAATGCGACATCGGCACTACATGCCCCAATACAATCCGTGACAAAATCAAGAAACTGTCCGCGGGCTGCAGCTGCATCTGCCGGATCAACGGAAGCGTTCTTCAACTCGGAAATCATGCCCATGTAAAAGTCCGTCAATTTCCGATACAATTCTCCCTGCTCCTTGATCAGCGTTTCACATGCCTTTGCGGCTGCCTGTGCCCCGAGGTCCTCGGGACCACCCGATTTGATTTCGCTGATTTTATCCCTCGTTTCAAACGCGAACGCCGACGCTTCTTTTCTTACTGTTTCCATTTGTTCAAGCGCATAGTCAAGCGTGTACTTGGATGGGATTTCTTTTTTTTCAATTACTTCACCGGTAGTTTCGTCAACTTTGATTTTTGTATCTGCCATTTTATTTTCCTCCATAATTTTTGACGGAGGACACGCAAGGCATATTTTGTTTTCATCCACGAAGCGTGCCCTGCCGTTTTTCACAAGACCTTTTGCCCGTTTCGGGTAGGTCGCTTCATATTCGTTTCCCTGCTCATCAACCACAATCACGTTTTTTTCGATGGGTGTCATCCCCTTTGTAAATGATGTGCTTTTGCGAATTCCGTTTTTTCTGATGGGTGCCTTCCCCGATCCGCAATTTTATTATAGCATATGTTTTGTGTATTTGCAACACTTTTGGAATAATGTGGTTATTTTTTCTCCATTTTGCCTTTCGCCGTATTGATGGAGGAAATCAGCAATTTCTTGACCTCGACGCACTTGTCAAGTATCGTTTTATCTTCATAATATCCGCTTTCTATCAAAAGTTCGAGCCAATATTCGCTCTCGGAGCATTCCTTGAGGGCAATCTGGAGCTT
>JAZUKT010000214.1:0-2930 GCA_045643445.1 Eubacteriales bacterium | reverse complement strand
CGCCGGGATAGGCGAATCCGACCACCTCGTATCCGGCGATCTCGGAGAGGGCAAGACGGTCTTCTTCCACCTCGCGGATCACGTCCGCGTCGGAGAGTTTCGTGAGCAGCGGATGCGTCACCGTGTGAGCGGCAATTTCGTGCCCGGCGTAAATGTGCGGAATGTCGGCGGCACGGTTCTTGTAGTGTTCGACTTCGACGTTGTTGCGGATGAGCTTGTCGTGCCGGCCGAGCAAACCGGAATTGAGATTGAACGTGCCCTTGAGCCCGTAGCGGTTCAGGATTTCGATGGTGCGGATGTCCTGCTCCACGTTGTCGTCAAAAGAGAAGGTGACGGCCTTCATTTTGTTATGCCACATAGTGCCTCCGTGGGAAACTGATGTTTTTCTTCATTATAACCTGCAGGAAGGCGTTTGTCAAACCACCATGTGACAAGAAACTGAAAAATCTTCCGAAAACCTTGATTTTTGTCGTTAAATTCGGTATAATTATCTTGTATCTCTGTAAGTATGAGCGGCATTGTCCGCATCATGCGAAATTTATGGATGAGGTGAAGATATGGCATTGAACAACAGACCGCGCGGACGTGAAAAAAACGTTACCGGTCAGGGAAAAGACGTCTATAAGCGTGAAGAAGGTCTCGGAACGGGACCGGTCGGCGAAGGCGGAAGACCGGCGCAGAACGCGACGATCAACAGCAATCCGACGGAAGGCGCGGGCAAGGCTCCGACCAGAGCGTCCGGCGGCAGCGGTTCGCTGATCAAGATCATTCTGGTCATCGCAGCAGTGGCACTGCTCGGCCGCGGCGGATGCAGTCTGTTCGGCGGCAATAATAACAACACGACTACGCAGCAGCAGCCTCAGCAGACTCAGACGCAGCAGAGTTCGTCTGGCAGCAGTCTGACGGATCTTTTCAGCGGTCTTCTCGGCGGTGAGACTGCCACGCAGCAGCCCCAGCAGAGCGCATCGAGCAGCTCGTCTCTCGGCAGCCTGACGCAGCTTCTCGGCGGATTTACCGGCAGCAGCTCCGTCTCTACCGGCTGGACGGCCAAATCGAACTCGGGCAAACTGAACACGTCCGTTGATCCGAGCGCCCGCGACCGCTATACGACGATCTATAACAATAATAACGATACCGTTACGATCATGGTCTATATGTGCGGCACCGACCTCGAGTCGAAGAGCGGCATGGCAACGTCGGACCTGACCGAAATGGCTAAAGCGACGCTCTCTGACCGTGTCAACGTCCTCGTCTATACGGGCGGCTGCACCAGATGGCAGAACAATATCGTTTCGAGTTCCGTCAACCAGATCTATAAGGTCGAAAGCGGCGGTCTGCGCTGCCTCGTCGATAACGACGGCAGTAAGGCGATGACGAAGGGCTCGACGCTCACCGACTTTATCAAGTGGTGTGCGAAGAACTATCCGGCAAACCGCAACGAACTGATCTTCTGGGACCACGGCGGAGGAACGCTCTCCGGCTACGGTTATGATGAAAAGAATAAGAACGGCGGCTCGATGACGCTTTCCGTGATCGACAGCGCGCTCAAGAATGCCGGTGTGAAATTTGACTTCATCGGCTTCGACGCCTGCCTGATGGCTACGACCGAAAACGCCCTCATGCTCACCGATTACGCGGACTACCTCATCGCCTCCGAAGAAACCGAACCCGGTGTGGGTTGGTACTACACGGACTGGCTGACGAAAGTCTCAAAGAATCCGTCGATCAGCACGCTCGAAATCGGCAAGCAGATCATCGACGATTTCGTCACCGTCTGCAATCAGACCTGCAGCGGTCAGAAGACGACGCTCGCTCTGATCGACCTTGCGGAACTTCAGAATACCGCGCCGTCCGATCTGCAGTCCTTTGCCGCATCGACGACGGAACTGCTCAATACCAATCAGTATCAGACGGTTTCCGACGCCCGTTCCACGGCACGCGAATTTTCTCCTTCCTCGAAGATCGACCAGGTCGACCTCGTTGACCTCGCCGCTCATATCGGTACGAAGGAAAGCCAGGAACTTGCCGATACGCTCCTCAGCGCCGTCAAGTATAACCGTACTTCCTCGAATATGACGAACGCGTACGGCCTGTCCATTTACTTCCCGTACCGTAAGACCTCGGCTGTAAAGAATGCCGTCTCCACGTATCAGGCGATCGACATGGACACCGATTATATGCGCTGCATCCAGCAGTTCGCCAGCATGGAAGTCGGAGGCCAGGCTGTATCCGGCGGCACGATGACGGCACTTCCGTCGCTGCTCGGTTCCTTTGCCGGAACGTCGGCATCCTCCGGCGGAGCGGACATGATCTCCTCCGTACTCGGCGGTCTCCTGAGCGGTAATTTCGGCGGTATCTCCGGCCTCACGGCAGATAACACGAGTTTCCTTTCCTCGTTCCTCGACGTTGACCGCGCAACCGAATACTTTGCGGAAAACACCTTTGACGCGTCGGCACTGGTCTGGACGGAAAAAGACGGCCAGCCGATCATGACGCTCTCCGAAAAACAGTGGTCGCTCGTACAGGATCTGGAACTGAGCGTCTACTATGACGACGGGAAAGGCTACCTCGACCTCGGCCTTGACGACGTGTTCGAATTCACGGATGACGGCGAACTGGTCGGCGCATTCGACGGCACGTGGCTGGCCATCAACGATCAGCCTGTCGCATACTACCATATGGATACCGTTGACGACGGCGAAAACTACACGATCACGGGTCGTGTCCCGGTGCTCCTGAACGGCGACCGCGCGGATCTGATCCTCGTCTTCGATAACGACCATCCGTACGGCTACGTTGCGGGCGTTCGCTACGACTACCGCGACGGCGAAACCGAAACGGTCGCTAAAGCCCTCACCGGCCTGAACGAAGGCGATAAGCTCGACTTCCTCTGCGACTACTACGCCTACGACGGCAGTTTCCGCGACAGC
>JAZUKT010000213.1:0-4586 GCA_045643445.1 Eubacteriales bacterium | reverse complement strand
CGTGCGCTTCTTGTTCGCCCTGTGCAATTACTTTTGTCCGGCGGCAGCCGGCAGGAAGGGATTCCAAAGGGGAACCATGTCGCTTGCGACGGTTCCCGCTTTGGCGCGGCTGATTCACAAGAGGCCTCGCCGGAAAGCCCTCTTGTGCGCCGTCCGCGGAGGACAAAAAATAAAATGTAGGAAAGTCCGCAGACTTTCCTACCAAATCCCCCAAAAGAGACCCGCACATTTTCCCGAAATCGCTTGCCAACGGGAGAAAAAAACGCTATAATATAAGAAAATAAAAAGTTCGATTCACCGGGAGCCAGCTTATGAACGACGAGATCCTGCACCGCGCCATGTCCGCCTTCTCCATCGAGGCGGAATCCCTCAAAAAAACGGCGGAAACCATATCCCCGGACGCCTTCCGAAAGGCCGTGGACGCGCTTGCCCACGCCGAGCGGATCGGTGCCTCCGGCTGCGGCCATACCGGCATCGCCTGCCAGCATTTCTGCCATCTCATGTGCTGCATCGAGCGGCCCGCACGGTTCATCTCGCCCGCTGAGGCCGTCCACGGCGCGACCGGCTTCATCCAGTCCGGCGACGTCATGCTGCTCGCCTCCCGCGGCGGAAAGACGGACGAACTCATCCCGATCGCGGAGATCTGCCGCAAAAAAGGCGCGACGATCATCACCGTCACCGAAAACACGTCGTCTCCGCTCGCCGAAATGGCCGACGTCGTCCTCGAGATGAAGGTCACCGAGGAATGCGACCGCTATAACTGCCAGGGCACGACGAGTTTTGCCGTCACGAACGCCATTTTCGACGCGCTCCAGACGGCGGTGCTCGAGGTGACCGGCTTTAAGAACGAACAGTTTGCCGCGATCCATCCGCACGGCGCGGTCGGCAAGCGGCTGAATCAAGAATCACACGACAACGGAGGAAATGCCTGATGTTTACGCTTGAAAAGAAACCCGGACGGGACTTCGTCCTCTTGAATTTATCCGACCCGCAGCTTGCCACCGAAAACTGGAGTGAGGGCAATGAAGCCCGCCGCATCCTCACGGGTACGGTCACCGAACTGCTCGAGCGCGTGAAGCCCGACCTCGTCACGGTCAGCGGCGACATTTCGTACTCGGATCAGACGCCGGCCTACGACCTGTTCGGCGACCTGATGGACTCCTGCGGGGTACCGTGGGCGCCGGTGCTCGGCAATCACGATAACCAGGGCGGCGAGGAATGGATCAGCAAGATCGCCGATTCGTTCCTGCGCCATTGCTGCTGCCTCTTTGAAAAGGGCGATCCGAAATACGGCTGCGGCAACTACGTCATCCGCATCACCGAAAACGGCAGACCCGTCGAAGGCATCCTCATGATGGACTCCCACAACCGCGAGGACTTCACGAATCCGGACGGCACCGTCGTGAGCGAATGGGGACGTCTCTGGCCGTGTCAGCTCGACTGGTACCGGGATGAGATCGCGGCGCTCGAAGCGGACGGCTGTCACGACTCGACGCTGATCATGCACATTCCCGTATTCGGCTACCGCACCGCGTGGGAAGCGGCGATCCGCCCGGACGTCAACCCGAAAGAAATGACGCCCGAGGATTCGACCGGCGCGAAATGGTGGAATCCCGGGTACGAATCCGCGTACGGCGTGCGGTACGAGGGCATCTGCTCCTATCCCGCCGAGGAGGGCATGGCGGATCTCGTCGTGTCGCTCGGTTCGACGAAGCACATGATCGCGGGGCACGACCACGTCAACAATTTCGTCATCCCGTGGCGCGGCGTGAAGTGGATCTACTCCCTCAAGGCCGGCGCGGGCTGCTACTGGCGGAAAAATCTGAACGGCGGTACGGTGCTGACGATCGGCTCGTCCGGCGTTACCTCCGTGCGGCATGAATACGTCGATCCGGCGCCGTTCATGGACGAATAAACCGAACTTTTTCATCCGAAAGGAGCGGCCATGTGGTTTATCTTTGCGCTGATCACGTTTTTCGCCTGGGGCGCGGCTGATCTTTTCTATAAAAAAGGCGCGGTCGAGAGCGAGCGGTACAGTCATCTGCTCACGTCGGTGTCGGTCGGCGTCGTCATGGGCGTCATGGCCGTCGGCACGATCCTCATCCGCGGCATCGACTATGATCCCGTCAACCTGCTCGTTTATCTGCCGGTGTCGGCCATGTACATCCTCTCGATGACGGTCGGCTATTTCGGCCTGCGGTATCTCGAGCTTTCCGTTTCCTCGCCGATCCAGAATGCCTCGGGCGCGGTCACGTCGATCCTTTTGATCCTCGTGTTCCGCCGGATCCCCGATCCCGTGACGGCGGCGGCGATTCTGCTCGTGACGGTCGGCGTGGTGCTGCTCGGCGTGTTTGAGCGTCGGGAAATGGCGGAACGGCTGACGGCGGACGACAAACGCTACACGATCGGGTTCGCCGCGTTCTTCATGCCGATCCTCTACTGCGTGCTCGATTCGTTCGGCACGTTCCTCGACGGCTATTACCTCGACGATTTTACGACGACGCCGCTCATCGGAGTGACGGAAGAAAATTTCGAGGACGTCGCCAACATATCCTATGAACTCACGTTTTTCCTCGTGGCCGTCGTGCTGCTCGTCTGGCTCCGCTTCGTGAAAAAGGAGAAGATCGTTCTCCGGCGGCAGGGCAATCGGCTGACAGCGGCGGTGCTCGAGGCGGCGGGGCAGTTCACGTACGTCTACGCAATGGCGGGACACGCGGTGGCGGCGGCTCCCGTGATCGCGTCGTACTGCGTCGCCTCGGCGGTGCTCGCGCGGATCTTCCTCGGGGAAAAACTTGCCCGGCGGCAGGTCGCGGCGATCGCGCTCGTTGTCGGCGGCATTCTCCTGCTCGGGCTCCTCGAAGGGCTCGAGGCGTAAAAAACGAAAATTCATCCACGGAAAGGACACTATTATGGAACTCAAAGGCAAAAAGATCGTCTTCCTCGGCGACAGCATTACGGAAGGCCACGGCACCTCCGGCGAAGAAGCCACGTTCGTGTATCAGGTCGGCAAGCTGGGCGGCTTCCGCGAATCGAAGAATTACGGCATCGGGGGCACCCGGATCGCGCGGCAGACGAAGCCGACGAAGGACAATCCGCGGTTTGACCTCGACTTCTGCAGCCGCGTGAGCGAGCTCGATGAGGATGCGGACATCGTTGTGGTGTTCGGCGGCACGAACGATTACGGCCACGGCGACGCGCGGGTCGGCGATTTTGACAGCCGCGAGCTGACGACGTTCTACGGCGCGTGCCACTGCCTCATGAGCAGTCTGATCGAGCGGTTCTCCGGCAAGCCGATCATTATTCTGACGCCGCTGCACACGAGCTACGACCGCCAGATCAAGAAGAACATCCCGGACGAGGGCGTGACGCTCGCAACTTACGTCAACATCATCCGCGAGATGGCGGAATATTACAGCCTGCCGGTGCTCGATCTGTACGCGGAAAGCGGTCTGCAGCCTGCGCTGAAAACGATCCGCGAAAATTATGTGCCGGACGGCCTGCATCCGAACGACGCGGGACACGTGCTGCTGACCGAAAAGATCCTCGCCTATCTGCGGGCGCTGTAAGGAGCGGCTATGGAACTCAAAGGCAAAAAGATCGTCTTCCTCGGCGACAGCATTACGGAGGGCGCGGGCACCTCGGGCGAGAAAGCCACGTTCGTATATCAGGTCGGCAAGGCGGGCGGATTCCGCGAATCGAAGAATTACGGCATCAGCGGCACCCGGATCGCACGGCAGACGTACGGATCCCCGGTTCCCGTCATGGATATGGACTTCTGCAGCCGGATCAATATGCTCGATGAGGACGCGGACATCGTCGTGGTGTTCGGCGGCTCGAACGATTACGGCCACGGCGACGCGCGGATCGGCGATTTCGACAGCCGCGAGCTGACGACGTTCTACGGCGCGTGCCATTATCTCATGTTCAAGCTGATCGGGCGCTATCCCGGCAAGCCGATCGTCATCGTGACGCCGATGCACCGCGATAACGAGCGGGATCCGAAGCCGGGCATCCCGGAAGAAGGCGTGACGCTTCAGACGTACGTCAATATTCTCCGCGAGGTGGCGGAATATTACAGCCTCCCGGTGCTCGATCTCTTCGCTGAAAGCGGATTGCAGCCGGCCGTGCCCGCCATTCACGATCGCTATATGCCCGACGGGCTTCACCCGAACGACGCAGGCCACGCCCTGCTCACCGAAAAGTTCCTCGCATTCCTTATGAACTTATAAGGAGGACGCGGCCTTTTGGAAAAGGGGATACGCGGCCTTTTGAAAAAGGCCTGGCGAAAACTTTTATGGAGGGGTATGGGATGGACTATGTCCAATGCCCGAAATAAAGGCGTTTCAGAGCCTCAGAAGAGCGTTAACGCGGTTTTCAGGGACCGCCGAGACCCTGAAAACCCCCGCCGGAAGCTGAAGCGTGGATATAGGTATAAAAGCCATGCAATTCATCACCCATGTGGAATACCTCCACCAACCCCCAACAGAATACCTAACGCTCTCGGCTTTGCCGTTATGAAAACTTCGCTTTGCACTCGCTTCATGAGCGAACGCTCTTTGCTCGCTCCCGAACTATCCCAAAAACTT
>JAZUKT010000212.1:0-3068 GCA_045643445.1 Eubacteriales bacterium | reverse complement strand
GACGCCGTTCGGTCGGGAAGCGGTCGCGGAAATGACACGGGTCGGGATCATCCCCGATATTTCGCACGCATCGTTCCGCTCGGCGGATGAGATCATGGACATCTGCGAGGAAGCGGGCGTTTCCCCGATCGCCACGCACATGAATTCGTATGCGGTGTGCGCCCATTCGCGGAATCTGACGGACGAACGGTTCCTGCGGCTCACGCGGCTCGGCGGGATCGCGGGCGTCAGCCTTTGCCTCCATCACCTGACCGGGGAGGAGAACGTCTCCGCCGAAACGGTCGCGCGGCATTTCAGACAGTATGAGAAGCTCGCGCCCGGACACGCGGCGTTCGGCTGTGATTACGACGGAACGGACGTACCGCCGGATCTCTCCGACGTCGGGCGGCTTCCGAAAATGGCCGGGACGCTCGCATCGTGCGGCATGACCGAGGACGCGATCGACGCGATCTTCTACGGCACGGCGCTCTCGTTCATGACGGCGCATCTGCCGAAGGAATAAAATCAGAAAAACAATAATTCATCATACACGAGGACTATTATGAACTACAAAAGCACCAGAGACAGCCGACTGAATCCCGTATCCGTATCCTCCGCCGAGGCGATCAAGGAAGGCCTCGCACCGGACGGCGGCCTCTATATTCCGGAATCGTTCCCGGCGCTGACGGAAGCCGATCTCACCGCACTCTGCGCCATGCCTTACGCGGAGCGGGCGGCCTTTATCCTCGCGCGTTTTCTCGATGATTACGATGCGGATGGCCTGCTTGCCGACTGCCGCGAAGCCTATTCCGAGGCGCGGTTCCCGGGCGGCGCTGCTCCGCTTCACGAACTGCCGGGCGGGATCTATTCGCTCGAACTCTGGCACGGCCCGACGTCCGCTTTCAAGGATATGGCGCTGCAGCTGATGCCGCGGCTTCTGTCCCGTGCGCTCGTGATGACGGGTGAAAAACGCATCTCCCACATTCTCGTGGCGACGAGCGGCGATACCGGCAAGGCGGCGCTGGAAGGCTACCGCGACGTGCCGGGCGTGAAGATCACCGTTTTCTACCCGGTCGACGGCGTCAGCCGGATGCAGAAGCTGCAGATGCAGACGACGAAGGGCGGAAACGTCAACGTCGTGGCCGTCCGCGGCAATTTTGACGACGCACAGAACGGCGTGAAGGCGATCTTCGGCGACACGTCCCTCGCGGACAAGGCGGACAAGGCCGGATTCTTCTTCGGCAGCGCCAACTCGATCAACTGGGGCAGACTGGTTCCGCAGATCGTCTACTACGTCTCCGCCTACTGCGACCTGATCAACGAAAAGAAGATCAGAATGGGCGAGAAGATCAACGTCTGCGTGCCGACCGGCAACTTCGGCAACATTTTCGCGGCGACCATCGCCCGCATGATGGGACTGCCCGTCGGACGGCTGATCTGCGCCTCGAACAGCAACAACGTCCTCACCGATTTCTTTGAAACGGGCACGTACGACCGCACGAGAACCTTCTTCAAGACGATCAGCCCGTCGATGGATATCCTGATCTCCTCGAACCTTGAACGGCTGCTCTCCGTCACGGGCGGCGCGGAACTGTGCGCATCCCTGATGAACGAACTGAAGCAGAACGGCCGCTATACGGCTCCGGCGGAACTGATGGCCACCCTGCGCAGTCAGTTCGCCGCCTACTACCTCAACGAAGACGAAACGAAGGCGACGATCGGCGACACGTGGAAGAACGATCGCTACCTGATCGACCCGCATACGGCAGTCGGTCTCGGTGCCGTGAAGAAATACCGGGCGGAAACCGGCGACGACACGCCCGTCGTGCTCGCATCCACGGCCAGCCCGTTCAAGTTTGCGCCTGCTGTCTGCGAAGCCATCGGCATCCCGCAGAAGGACGATATCTTCGCCCTGCTCGGCGATCTGTCCGACGCGACCGGCGCACCGATCCCGCAGCCGCTTGCTGCCACGCAGTCTCTGCCCGTGCGGTTTGAGCGCGTGATCGACCCCGCGGATATGCCCGGCGTGCCGTTCGGCAACTGATATGGCGCTGTACACGATCGCGGATCTGCACCTTTCCCACGGAACGGACAAGCCGATGAACCGTTTCGGCAGCCGCTGGATGGATCACACGGAGAAGATCCGTACCCGCTGGCAGGCACTGATCTCGGACGGCGACACGGTGGTGATCCCCGGCGATTTTTCGTGGGGCATGACGTTGGAGGAAGCAAAGGAGGATTTCCTTTTTCTCGACCGCCTGCCCGGGCAGAAGATCATCGGCAAGGGCAACCACGACTACTGGTGGACGTCCGTCTCGAAGATGAACGCCGCGCTCGCCGGATGGGGCGTTTCAAGCGTGCGGTTCCTCTTCAACAATGCCTATGAAACGGACGGCGTCGTTCTGTGCGGCACGCGCGGCTGGTTCCTTGAGGAAAAGCAGCAGAGCAGTATCTTCGCCGCCGATTACGAAAAACTCGTGCACCGGGAAACGCTGCGCCTCTGCCAGACGATCGAGGCAGGAGAAGCGGTACGCGCCGGACGGGAGATGCCCCTGTACGTTTTTCTGCACTTTCCGCCCGTGTTCGGTGATTTCATCTGCCGGCCGATGCTCGACGTTCTGCGGGAAGCGGCGGTCACGGAGGTTTTCTACGGCCATCTGCACGGTCAGTACACGTTACCGGCTTCCACGGTGACGGACGGCGTGCGCCTGACGCTCATCTCCGCCGATTACCTCGATTTTTATCCGCATCCCGTAAAAGGGTGAAAGTTTTTCCGCCGCGCCCCTTGACAATCGCCGAAGAATACAGTACAATAATAAGAGCTTTTTTTAGATTGATAAAAACCAAGGAGAATGAAACATTATGAGCCTGAAATCCCAAGAAACGATCGCTGCCAACCAGCAGAAGATCACGTTTGACGTGGATCGCGCCACCTTTGAAGCCGCTATCAACAAGGTATATAAAAAGCAGGTCGGCCGCATCACTATTCCCGGATTCCGCAAGGGCAAGGCGCCCCGTGCTCTCGTCGAAAAGATGTACGGCAAGGAAGTTTTCTATGAAGACGCCATCAACGAGATCATCCCGGACGC
>JAZUKT010000211.1:0-13520 GCA_045643445.1 Eubacteriales bacterium | reverse complement strand
CTTGCCGGAATCGGCTTCATCGAAGGAAACACCCGCCGTCATGAGATAATCGCCGCCGCGAAAATAGACGGAAACCGCTCCGTCAGCCGTCGGGAGAATGGCGCGGACTTTCGCCTTTGCGCCATCGAGGGTGGCAAGCGGTTTATCAAAGGTACCGTCGTTGGCATCATCGCCGGTCGGCGAGACGTAGAGAACGGTTTCACCTTCACCGGGGATGATGGCGGACTGGGTGGATTTCGCCGTTGTGCAGCTCGTGAAGAGCGGGAGAATGAACAGAACGGCTATAATCAATGTCAGCGTTTTCTTCATAACATCGCCTCCTTATTGGGAATACGCGGCTTTCTTAGAAGAAAGCCAGGCAAAGAATTTTCTCAATGGATACGCAAAAGGTTCGGCAAAACTTCATGGATGCATTTCCATACTCCTCCATAATAGTTTTCGCCAGGCCTTTTCCAAAAGGCCGCGTTCCTTAATCGTCCTCCTTTGGGCCGATTTCGTCAAGCGGGAGTTCCTCGAAATCGGGATATACCGACCGGATTTCGGAAAGAGCCTCTGCCGTCAGCGTGTAGTCGCCATTGTCGGCGTCAACGAAAATGGATTTGTCCGCAAACGTGACGTTGTCGTGTTCATTAACGGCGTCGCCTGCGTTCGGCATCGGAATGCCCGCGTATACGTTGCCGTCCGCTTCATTCGTCAGGTACGGTGCCGTACCGCGGCATTTACGCTCCGCCTCATCCCGGGACAGCGCCGCGTATTCGAGAAGCCGCTCGGTCGTCACGCAGTCGTAAAGTCCCGCCCAAATTGTTCCGGCGTAGTGTTCGCGCCACAGATCGGAGTCAAAATCGACCTCCGCGTAGGTCTCGAACCTGATGTTCGTCCGCGGACCGATGCCGTAAAGTCCCATCATCCATTCGGGCTGCTTCTTCATGCCGTTAGTCCAGCTGACAAACCGGAACGCCGCCTGCGAATCGACGAAAATGTTGTTGTGGATGTGGTTGTACTGTGCGCTGTGCATCATGATCGGGCAGCGGGCCGCGTGGAAGTCCTCCATATCCGCTTTTCTGCCGCCGGCATCGACGAAGAGGTTGCCATAGAACTCTCCGCCCATCGCACCGTCGTCAAAGTAGATCGCGTGCTGACCGCCGTCATTCTGCATACTGCCGATGTCGTGGAAATAGTTGTAGCGGATCACCAGTCCGAGGATCGTCGGATTCTTCCATGCGCCGACCGCGTTCATGTCGGACGCTTCCCGGACGCAGTTGTAGATTTCGTTGTACTCGACCACAATATCGTTCGAGACGAGCGCGATCACCTGATGCGGCACATCGTGAAGTTTGTTGTGGCTGATTTCAAGTCCGACGGCAAATCCGCCGATACAGCTGTTGAGGTAGGTTCCGCCGTCGTATTCGGGCGCATCGGGATCCCAGTACTGTCCGCCGCGGCAGATATGGTGGATATCGCAGTTCGTGATTTTGCATTCGGACGAGATGAGGTTCTTTCGGTCGCCGCCTTCGATCATGATGCCGCCTGCCGCCGTGTCGTAGATCTCGCATCCGTCGACGACGAACCGCATGGCGTTCCAGATGCGCATCCCGCGCTCGGATGTGTGAGCAATCGTGCAGTCGGAGAAGGTCGTGTCGGAAACGCCGTCCGCGTAGACCGCATAGCCGCGCGTATAGCAAAGCTCCAGACCTTCAAACGCGAGATAAGACGCGCCGGAGAACGTGATCATCGGCTCGAGCAGGGTGGAGACCCATACGTCGTCCGCGTCGAAGCCCTCGGTCGGGTAGAAATAAGCGATCTTCGCCGTGCGGTCGACGTAAGATTCGCCCGGCAGGTCGATCTCCTCAGGGATATTCTCGAAATAATACCGGCAGCTTCCATCCATGTAGCGGAAGAATCGGTGGGTAGCGCCGGGAATGTGCATCATCTGCTCTTCGCGGTTAATCTCGGTCGGCGCGAACGTGTCGGCAAGCCATTCCCACGGGAAGAAGCCGAAGAGATAGGCGTCGCCGAGTGATTCCTCCGACCAGGTATTCACGCGCGCCGCCGTTTCGTCGTCGTAATGGACGTCGCAGGAATAATCCTCGTAGGACGTGAATTCGTCGGTCGTCATGAGATAGTTGAAATCGTAGTCTCCTGCTCTGTTCGGATACCGGGCAGGCGTGATCGGCGTATCGCCGAGGTATATCTCAACCGGCTGTTCGGCGTTGTTTGCCTCTTTGCCGTAGGCGTAAATTTCGGGATACACGTCGATGAGCGAGGATACGTCCGCCTGCATCAGCGTGGTTTTTGCCGTTTCATCCTTGACGCGGGCCGTCACGGAGGACGCGGGATCGGCAGATTTGATCAGCGAAGGATCGACCTTCACGCCGCCGATAAAGCGGACTTCTTCATCCGGGTACGCCGCGTAGGTGACCGGCGCACCTTCCTTGCCGGAATCGGCTTCGTCAAAGGTCACGCCTTCGGTCATCAGATAGTCGCCGCCGCGGAAATAGACGGTCACAGCGCCCGGCGCATCCGGCAGGATCGTGCGGACTTTGTCTTTTGCACCCTCGAGCGTGGCAAGCGGCGTGTCAAACGATCCGTCAGCCGAGTCGTCGCCGTTCATGGAAACGTAGAGTACGGTCTCGCCGTCAGATGGCGTGATGACGGATTTTTCTTTTGCCGTGCAGCTCGCGCAGAGCGGGAGAAGCATCAGAAGCGCCGTGAGAAGGGAAAGCGTTTTTTTCATGATCGTGTTTCCTTTTCCGGTTGATAGGTCGTGGATAAGTGTGAAAAATCAGAAATGCTCGAACAGGCCGTTCTGAGCTTTCGGGAAGGCGCGGCAGAAATCGCGGGTGTCGCCCGTGACCTCGACGCCGTTCTGATAGGGAAGCAGTTCCGGCGTGATCTGATAGTACCCGTACAGCAGCTGGCTTGCCGCGGAGCAGGTACACACGAGATCGCAGTCCACCGTACCCGGCTTGTCGGCGAGGCGTTTGACTTCGGCCACACCGCCGCCGTATTCCACGTCGAATACCCCGGCGACGAACGGATAGACGTCCGATACGCCGAGCGTGAAGTGACCGTGCTCTTCGGGATAGCGGTTCAGTTTCAGCATCCCTTCCGTGTCGAGGATGCGTGCCATCATGTCGGGCAGCACCCGGTAGGAGGTGTGCGTGTAGTGCCGCAGCGCCATATCGAACTCCGGCATCATGGCGCAGTTGTGGACGATGACCGTTTCGCTCTGACCATCGAACATACGGAGGAAACCGAGGATCTCGGTGAGCGCTTCGGGGCAGGTGAAGCCGAGCTCGTAGACGTTCAGCGTGCTGTCCTTGTGGTTGATCTTCAAGACGGTATCCACACCGAGCGTGACGTAACCGACCGGCTCCTTGCCGTGATAGCGGATGTAGGTGACCTTGTCGTAAATATCCGTGCCCGTCTCGAACCACTGGTCGTTATACCGCTCGAACATGATGTTGCGGCTTGCGGCAAAGCGGTCGAACAGTTTCAGCACGTCGTCAAGCCGCTCTTTGCTGTCGCCCAGTTTGACGAAATCGGCGCAGCGCGGCACGAAATCGAGCTTGGCCAGCGGGAAGCGCAGGATCAGGTGATCCGCGATCCGTTCGTAGCCGAATTTGTTGTAATAGGCGAAGGAGAACGGGTGGATCATCGAAACCATCCAGCCGCGTTCCGGCGCCATCTGAAAAATCTGATCAATGAACTGTCTGACGTAGCCGTGGCGGCGGAATTCGGGCTGTGTGTGAACGCCGCCGAACAACTGGGTGCGGACGAGATGACCGTGGTAGCGGCTGTTCACCGTCTTGACCTTCGAATTCATCCGTTCCACGTCGCTGTTTTCGTCGTCATAGGCGTAGGCCATTTCCCAGATGTAATGGTCGTCGCGGACTTTATCTTCAAATCTGATGTACATGGATCATCCTCCGTCAGGTCAGTCTTTTTTCTCTTCGCCGTAGTAGTCGAGAAGCAGGTGGATCATGCGTCCGCTGCTGCTGGCGTTCGGCTGCCACGGGGAGTACCACTCGTCAAGCGGCGTGTAGCGTTCGGATACGACGAATTCGCTCGTCACGCCGTAGCGCATCAGGGAACGCATCATCGTCTCGGCCTTTTCTTTTTCGCCGCGTTTCAGCCACGCCTCGATCCAGATCGCCTCGCAGTTGACCGTGTAGTATACGTCGCCATACAGACCGTAGTCGCCGACCGCATCGCTCGTCATACGTCCGGCAAGACCGAGCTTGAAGAGATCGCCTTCGTCAAAATAGGCTTCCATCTGCTCGAAGATCTTCGAGTTCGGATCCATGATGCCGGTGACGAGCAGGAACGGTGCGCCGGCGGTGTAGTAGCAGTAGCCGAGCGTTTCCTCAAACGGCAGACCGAGGTGATGCGGGAGCATGAAACTTTCGTCGTTCTCGTGTCCGGCGTACTGATCCTTCATGATGTCGAGCATGACGGCGCGGTAGTCGTCGGCGCAGGAGCGAACCCATGCGGCCTTTTCGTCGCCGAAGAATTCGTAAGCGCGCGCCATGCATTCCTCGCCCATCACGTTCTGCGAGTCGGTGAAGCACCAGTGCTGGGCAAGCTGCCGCCAGTCGCAGCCCTTGCCGACCGGGAAGATGTGCTTGAATTTACTGTCGGGATCGTCCACGGACAACTGACGTTCCATCTCGACCCATTTGAGCATCATCTCAAGCGCCGGCTTAAAGGATTCAAATTCCGCTTTGTCCTTCGTGTAGAGCAGATGCTGCGAGATGCCCCAGAGCAGCGAACCGTTCAGGTTGCCCCACTGCTGATGGCAGCTCATGATCTTGCCGGTGTCCTCGCCCTCCGTGACCATCCATTTTTTGACGAAGTAGCGGTAGGCGTCGCCGGTGTATTTCGTCAGCCCGATGCGGTCGAGGCCGGTCAGCAGATGCGCGGCTTCCCACGGCCATACGTAGCGGCCGATGTCGCCCTGACGCGGCGTGATCAGATCGCTGCCTTCGTAGCGGGCGAGCATCTGGAGAGACTGCGCGGCGAGATGACGGTACATCGACTGGATCCGCGCGGACCGGACGGCCGGTGCCTTGTCGATCGGCGCGAGTTCTTTCTCCCACGCGGCTCTGACTTTGGAAAGTTCCGCGTCATAGTCGAAATCAGCAGGCGCCTCGCCGGTCGTGAAGCAGAGATCGAAGTGAACGGATTCGCCGGGCTCCAGACGGAAGTCCGTGCGGAAGTAATCGTAAGCCTCGTGCTTGACGGGCTGATCCTGACGGGAGATCCAGCGCCAGCCGGCGTCCTTGAGCACGATCGTCGAATATCCGTCGGAGGCGCGTCCGCCCTCGGCCTTGAAGCGGCTGAACAGAGTGAGCCAGAAGCGGAAATTCGGGCGGTAGACGCTGTAACCGGTGTTGTTGCAGCCGATCAGCTCGCAGTCGTTGCTGCTGAAACGGGGTAGCACACCGACGGCGTCGTCGATCGCGTAGTTGTTGTTGTTCGTTACGGTTATGCGGGCGTAGGTGACGGGCACTCTGTCGAACGAAGAGAACGCCTGCATGGCGATATGCGTGTCACGGTCGCCGCCTTCGTTGATCGTGTAGATCGGATAGCCGCCTTCCACGGGCGTGAAGTACGATTCCCGGTAGTCGGGAGACTGCATTTTCCTGCCGTGCAGAATCAGAAAGCCGGCGGCGTCCTGATTGGTGTGACCCTTTTCTTCCGATAATTCAAGGTCGGTGATCTTGAAATCGGGGAACAGCAGAACGAGACGTTCGCTGAGCGGTGCGTGGAGGTAGACGCGGGCTGTGCGGGGCGGTTTCATGTCTTCGATCGTCGAGTATTTCATTGGTGATCTCCCTTATGCGAGCATCGTTTCCGATGGTATTATTATTCATCTTATTATATCACAAATGTGAAATGACCGTCAAGGAGCGGCGGCGAAAAAGCGGGATAAAACGCGTTTTTTCCGTTCCCGACAAAAAAGAAAACCGCCCGGATGAGTACCCGAGCGGTATGGATGATTCTCTTATGCTTTCTGGTCTTCGAGGATCTTTCTGAACTGCGTTTCGTAAAGCTGATGATAGATGCCGTCCTGCTGCAAGAGTTCGTCGTGCGTGCCTTCTTCGGCGATCTTTCCGTCAGCGACGACGAGGATCTTGTCGGCTTTCAGGATGGTGGTCAGCCGGTGCGCGATGACGATGCTCGTGCGGTTCTGCATGATCTTGTCGAGCGCGTCCTGGATGGCGCTTTCCGAGATGGAGTCGAGCGCGGAGGTCGCTTCATCGAGGATGAGTACCTTCGGATTCTTGAGCACCACGCGGGCGATGGAAATGCGCTGTTTTTCGCCGCCGGAGAGCTTCAGACCGCGGTTGCCGACCTCGGAATCATAGCCGTTCGGCTGACTCATGATGAAGTCGTGGATATTGGCGATCTTGCAGGCTGCTTCGACTTCCTCGCGGGTGGCGTCTGCTTTCGCGTAGAGGAGGTTGTCGAGGATCGAGCCGTTGAACAGATAGGTTTCCTGTGTGACGAGACCGACCTGATCGCGGAGATATTCGAGGTCGATCGTTCTGACGTCATCCGGGCCGATCGACACGCTGCCGCCGTTCACGTCATAGAGACGCGGGAGCAGGTTGACGACGGTCGATTTGCCGGAGCCGGACGGACCGACGATGGCGTACATCTTGCCGGCCGGGACCGTGAAGCTGACGTCGGCGAGCAGCGGCTTCGTTGCGTCATAGGAGAACGAAACGTGATCGTACACGACGGGATTGGCGGCGAAATCGGGCTTTTTGCCGTTTTTCGGGGAACGGATCGTCACGGCCATATCGAAGTAATCGAAGATACGGGTGAACAGCGCGAGAGAACGGGTAAATTCGACGCTGATGTTCGTCAGGCTTTCGACCGGACGGTAGAGACGGTTGATCAGCGCGACGACAGCCGTGATCGTACCGACGGAGAGCGTCGGATCGTAACCCTTGATGATGAAGAGGCCGCCGAAGAAGTAGATGAGCAGCGGACCGAGCTCGGAGAAGAGCCCGACTGCGATGCGGAAGAAGGAGCCGCTGCGCTGTTCTTTCAGTTTGGTCGCGGAGTATTTTTCGTTGACGTTGACGAATCGGTCGTATTCTTCCTTTTCGCGGGTGAACAGTTTTACGAGCAGGGAGCCGGAGACGGAGAGCGTTTCGTTGATCAGCTGGTTCATCTCGTCGGCTTCGGCCTGGCTTTCGGTCAGCAGTTCCCAACGCTTTTTGCCGGCAAATTTGGTCGGCAGCAGGAGAAGCGGGATCACCAGAATACCGACGATGGCGAGTTTCCAGCTCATCGAGAACAAAGCGACGAGCGTGGCAACAACGGTGGCGATGTTGCTCACGATGGAGGCAAGCGTGCTCGAGATAACGGTCGAAACGCCGGAAATATCCGAGTTCATGCGGGTGATGATGTCACCCTGTTTTTCGCTTGTGAAGAAAGCGTGCGGCATATGCTGCAGATGATCGTACATCTGGTTGCGGATGTCGAAGATAATCCGCTGGGAGATCCACGCGTTGATGTAGTTTTCGACGGAACCGATCACGCGGGAGAACGCCATCGTGAAGAAAGCGACGATCAGCAGCTTCACGAGCAGGGCGAGATTGCGGTCGCCGAGCGCGTTGTCGACGATACGGCCGGTTACGATCGACGGGAGCAGACCGACGACGGCCGACACGAGGATCGTGACGAACACGAGCAGGAACTGAGGCCAGTACGGCTTCAGGTAGGAGAAGATGCGAAGGAGCAGTTCCTTCGTGACCTTCGGCATATTTTTCTTTTCTTCTTCCGTGAGGATGCCCCGGGCTCCGGCCGGACCGAGCGAGCGTGCCATAGCGACACTTCCTTTCAGCGTACAGATTATTTTATTCGTGTTGTGCGGATTTATTATATCACGTCGGCCGACGTTTGTCAATTTACGGTGAAAAAGAAAAACGAAGGGCGAAATCCCTTGCGGATCGGGCTGCGGCGTGCTATAATGAGGTATCATGAAAAGCGACGAAAGCGGGGCATATCAATGAAACTCGGACTGTTTACGGATCCGCATTACTGCAATAAAGAAGTCACTATGAACGACCGGCGGGCGAGCCTGTCCTACGAAAAGGTACGGGAGGCGATGACGACATTCCGCGCGGCAGGCGTTGAGATGGTGATCTGTCTCGGGGATCTGGTGGACGCGTGCGATACGGCGGAAGAAAACCGGGAGATGATCGAAAAACTGACGGCGCTGATCCGTTCGTTCGGTCTGCCGTTCTACTGCCTCATGGGCAATCACGACTATCAGAATTTCACGAAAGCGGAGTTCAACGAACTGACGGGAGACGCGGTGCCGCCGTTCTCGGCTTCGTATGGGAAACTGACGCTCGTCTTCCTTGACGCGAATTATGATGACGACGAAAAAGTCTACGAGCCCGGCAAGGTCGTCTGGTACCGCACGCGGCTGCCGCAGGATCAGATGACGGCGCTTGCTGAAACGCTTGCCGGAGCGAAGGGGCAGCACGTTTACGTCTTTTCTCATCAGCTGCTCGACGATACGGCGGCTGCCGGGCATCATCTTTCCAATTCGGCGGAGGTGCGTGCCATGCTCGAAGACGCGGGAAACGTGAAGGCCGTGTATGCCGGACACTATCATCCGGGTCACGAAGGCGAGTTCGGCGGGATCCCGTATCATACGCTGCCCGCCATGTGCGAAGGAACGGAAAACCGGTATTTCGTGGTGGACGTGGAGTGAACATAGATAAAGCCCTGAAGAAAAATCTTCGGGGCTTTTTGAATACTTATTTATAACAGCGTTTGCGCGCCATATTCGATTCGTGATCGCGGCCGCACTCCCTCAAACCGTTTTGAACCTGTTCGAGAAGGGAGAGGGAACCAGCGCCGTCGAGCCGTGGAGCTTGGAGAGCGTGAGGCACCAGAGCGCCTTCGGCAGCGGGATCGGCACGAATACCATCGGATCGACGTGCATGAGGTGGAACATCGCCGCAGCGGACGACGCGAGACTGTTGCATTTCGGACTCAGATAGACGTTCTTCCGGCCGAGACGGGCGATCAGGCGTTCACCGACCTCGTGGATTGCGCAGTCGCCGACGATCAGGACTTTCCCTTCGATCTTGTCGATCACGGCGGGATCGTGTCCCTTGCCCATGACCATCGTCCAGCCGCCCTTGCCGCCGTGATCGTTGTAGAGGATCTGGAGCAGCGTCAGCGGATTGTTCTGGCAGCCCTGCTTGCAGCAGCGTTCCGTTCCTTTCAGCACCGTGACGTCCGGCGGATAAGCGTCGTAGAGATCGGTCGGGTATTTCGTCTGATACATCGAAATATCACCGTCGATCGTGATGTCGTCAAGCGAGGCGACGCCGTCGGAATAGCCGCGTTCGACCGCGATCTTCAGATGCGGAACGTCGTCGAGCGTGAGACCGTAGACCCGTGCGCCCACCATGTCAGTCGCAACGACGTTGGCACCGGCGACCAGAACGCGCAGCGGGAGTACCGCCTTGTCGGCAAGCGCCGTGACGGGATAATGCCCGTAGATCGTGCCTTCCACGCCTTCGAGGATCGTGAAATCGGGACGGACGTATCCGAGCACGTCGGCGAGTTTGTTTGCAAGATTGTAGTTGTGGTCGAAACCGCGCGCGGACTGGCACGGGAACGCCCACTGATTCTTCACGCCGAGTGTCACACCCGCCATCGAGTGGGTCTTCAGCTTCGGCAGACTGACGTACAGATTTTTGTCGCGGTCCTCGATCAGATTTTTCACGACGAACTGCGGCATTTCAAAGGTCGTTGACACGTAGCCGTCCGGGTCATCCTTGACGGAAGGCTTGCCTTTGAATTCGTAGGTCACGGTCTTGTCCTCGTCGAGGTAGACGGGAATGGCTCCGGTGCGGCGGCAGATTTTATCGTAACCGATCACGGCGAACACGAGCCGCGTGGCGTTGCACTGCGTGGAGTTTTCGAAAAGATATACCTTCTTGGCGCCGTGAGCGTTCCAGTATTCGATCGCTGCCTCGACGGCTTCCGGACGCGTGTAGCAGTAGGGCTGTCCGTCGATGCCGTTCGGCTTGATGTAGACGTTTCTGCTTTCCTTGAGGAGCGCTTCGCCGCCCGCGCGGTCAAAGATCTCCCAGATCGCGCTTTTCAGTTCCGCCTTCAGTTCATCGTTCAGAGGCTGGAATTTGGTGAGACTTTCACTTTGATGCGGCGCATTCAGATGCCGGACGTAAACGGTCGTTTTCTGATCCATGATTCGGCTTCCTTTCGGTTATGGAATATTCTTCCGTCATTATAGCACGCCGCCGTGTTATTTTCAACAGAATCCGTGAAAAAACGCCGTCCGACCGGGTATTATCCATGATCGGCGGCGTAGATTTTTCAGTTCGTATGTGTCTTTTTCCGGCGGTCACGGATCGCGGTAAACAGATGCGCGGCGAAGGCGGAGAGGGCAAAGAGCGCCAGTCCGGCGAGCAGGATGATCCCGTCGGGAAACGCCGGCTTGCCGCAGAGCACCCAGATGCTGACCGCCCACGCGAGGAGTACCCACTGGATGCAGTAGACGGCGTTGATGTTCCGGCTGACGTCCGTGACGACGGCTTTTACGGCAGCGGGAAACGGCCGTGTAACGAACGTGTAGACGCCGAACGCGAAGACGGCGCCCGCGAGACAGACGGCTGCCTCGGGAAGCCCCATGTGATGGAACCGCAGAACGCTGCCCATCATGCCGAGCCGGCCGGGAATGGCGATGATCATGTAAACGGCGAGAATGACGGCGGAAACGCTGCCGAGGAGCAGATACAGTTTCGTTTTGTTTTCACAGCGGCGGAGCAGATATTTGGCGAACAGGTATCCGGCGGCCACGAAGATGAACCAGTTGAGAAGCGGGAAGATGCCGCCCGTCATCCATTCGTAATCGAAACTGCCGATGAAGAGGCCGCAGAAGATGTTGGCGAGCGGATTCCCGAGATCGACGCCGTGAATGAACGTGCCGGCCAGCGAGAACGCGAGCGCGATCAGGCCGATCCCCCAGTCGGGGCATTTCAGCTTCTCGAGGAGGCCGAACAGAAAGAGCGCGAGACCGGCGAACTGCATGATATCGAGCCCGAGCAGATAGGTGACGAAGAGCGACACGTCGTGAAGCAGGAGAAGGTAACTGGCGGCGCAGAGAAGATTCAGCAGATAGCCGAGCAGAAAGATCTTGACGCCGCGTTTCATCAGATAGCCCGGCGTGCTGCGGCTGCTGTACGCGATGCCGACGCCCATGCAGAACATGAACGTGCCCGCGCCGAAAATGCAGTTGAGCACGAACAGAAAGACGAATTGCAGATTGCTCGATATTTCGTAAAAACTGACGAAAACGTCGAAGCAGTGGACGATGACCATGCCGATGAGACAGACGAATTTGGCCATATCGGCTTCAAACTGACGGCCCGTGTTGACGGGTTCTTTCTGAAGTAGTTTCATGTTCTCTCCTGTGTATGAAAAATTCGGCTTTATTTTACCACATGGGCGGGAGATTTGCAAGACAATCGGGAAAGCTGGCGGAATTTGGATAAAATCCGGGTACGCTCGCAGGATCACGCCGTACAATGAAAGAAACGGCCGACAAAAAAGACCGGGCAGCGTGACCCGATCTTTCATATTATTTTGCCTGATATACGGTTTCTTCAAATCCGCACCGGGCGAACGCGTCCTTTTCATCCCGGAACAGACCGACACCGATCCCGGCGAGCATGGCAGCGCCCGCGGCACCGGCCGATACGCCGTTCACGACGCGGATGTCCCGGCCGAGCACGTCTGCGATGACCTGCATGATGACCGGCGAATTGGTGATGCCGCCGACCATCGTCAGAGAGGAGACGCCGAGTCCCTTTTGTTCCGCCGCCGCGAGATTGTCCCGAAGCAGCAGCGCGGCGCTCTCGTAAATCGCCCGGGCACGGTCACAGCGCGCGTAGGCCGTCGCCGCCGTATAATCCGGGTGACTGAAGTCGTAGCGGAGTCCGCCGCAGCCCATTTCGGATGCCGCGATCAGTTCGCCGAGTTCGTCATAGGAGACGTCGCCGAGCGTTTCGCGGATCATTTCGTGCAGCCGGATGTCGATCGACGCGATGGAGCTCATGACGCAGTAGGCGGGACCGTTCAGCATGAAGCGGTCGACGAGGTACGCCGTTTGGATCGCCCGTTCTCTCGATCCGATCGGGAAGAATTCGACCCATGACGTGCCGCAGGAGAGCAGAACCTCGCCTTCGCGGTAGACGCCCGCGCCCGTCGCACAGGACGGATGATCAAAGCTGCCGAGAATGACGGCGGTCTCTTCGGTGAGGCCGGTCTTTTCGGCGGCTTCTTTCGTGACGCGGCCGAGTACGGTGCCTTTCTCGCAGATCGGCGGCAGCTGCTCTTCCCGCAGACCGGCTTTTTCAAGCAGAGCCGGGGCATAGGTGCCGCTTGCCTGATCGCAGAGATAGAACGGCGTTGCCATGGAGGGCGAGATCGCAAAACGTCCGGTGAGCGCGTAGTTGAGGTATTCGGCGCTCATGCAGACCATCTCGGCCTCGTCCACCGTCGCGCGCTCGTTTTTTGCGTAACAGGGAAGAAACGTGACGGGGAAGCCGTTCAGCACCGGCCAGCCGACCGTTTCGTAGACGGCCTTCGCCTCGTCTGCGGTGTAATAGGTCTCAAATTCCGCTTCGTCGATGGCGCTCTGCCAGCCGATGATGCGGGTGAGCGGCCGGAAATCTTTTCCGAGATAGAGCAGATTGCCGCTCGCGCAGGAGGGACAGATGCCCGTGACCGAGTCGCCCGGCCGTTTTGCGTCGGCAAGCGTGCGGATCACGTCAAAGCAGACTTCAAGAAACCGAGCGGGATCGAGCAGAAAGAGCCGCCCGTCACGGATATACTCGAAAGCCCGGCCGGCCTTCGCGAGCGTCTGCCCGTCTTCGGAGAGAAGCAGACCCTTGACGGCCGAGGTGCCGATGTCCAGTCCGATCAAGCAGTTCATGCCCGTACTCCTCCGATCAGGTTTTTCGCGTTGTTATACATGATGTCCTCGATCTGGCTGTCCGTGAGATGCAGATCAAGGGCGCACCGTTTCAGAGCCCGCAGCTGCTCGTAGATCATGAGCGTCACGTTCGGCTCGTCCGTCTCTCTCATGTGCGGGTCGTCCGATACGTCGCCGTAGAGCCCGCGCGGGGAGACGTTATAGTATACACCATTTTCGTCGGTCACGCGGTACATCCGCATGATGGCGATCGGCAGATCGGAGCCGAACATCAGCCGCTTCGTGCCGACCGCGTCGATGCAGGCCTTGATGGCGTCGTCGCAGAGGTTGGCGGTGAAGTCGAACAGCATATGTTTCGTGTTGCACAGTACGTCGAACGCGTCGCCGAGATCCTGCTTTGAGTAGGCGCGGCCGACGTGCGCGACGATCAGCTTCAGATTCGGATAGCGTGCTTCGATCTCCATGAGCTCTGCGACGTTCACTTCATCGCGGAGCCGTTTCGCGCGCGGAATGTGCAGCA